>JALDXP010000156.1:0-6519 GCA_032154885.1 Actinomycetota bacterium | reverse complement strand
CTGGTGATGGGCCAGGCCATCACCGGCATCAACGCCTTCACCTGACTCTGGCGGTGGAGACCCCGACTCTGATCGTCGGAGCCGGCCCCGCCGGGCTCGCCGTGGCTGGCAGACTGCGCCAGGCCGGTCTCCAGTTCGCGATCATCGAGAAATCCGACCGGGTCGGCGACGCCTGGCACCGTCACTACGACCGTCTCCACCTTCACACCGTGAAGCAACTGTCCCACCTGCCCGGGCTCGACTTCCCTGAGCAATACCCCCGCTACGTCCCGAGGAAGGAACTGGCGGACTACTACGCCGACTACGCCCGGTCCTTCTCGATCGAGCCGATGTTCGGCGAGAAGGCAAGAACAGTGCGGAGCTCAGACGGAAGGTGGCTCACGACCACCGCGACCGGACTGGAGATCCTGTCCGACAACGTCGTCATCGCCACCGGGCTCAATCGGACTCCTCACTGGCCCGCCTACCCGGGAGCAGAGTCCTTCACAGGGCGGCTGGTCCATTCCAAGGAGTACCGAAACCCCGAACCATTCTCCCGTGAGGGCGTGCTGGTTGTGGGCATGGGGAACACCGGGGCCGAGATCGCACTCGACCTCAGCGAGGCGGGGGTGGATTCCACCATCTCGGTGCGGGGCCCGATCAACATCGTCCCCCGTGACGTCCTGGGGCGACCCACCCAATTGACTGCCCGGATGCTGGCCCGTCTCCCCACCGGACTCGCCGATCGGCTCGGGTCCCTGCTCCGCAGACTGACCGTCGGCGACCTCACCGCATACGGCATCGCCACCCCTGACATCGCCCCGCTGGCACAACTCCGGGTCCGGGGCAAGACCCCGGTGATCGACGTAGGGACAGTGAGCCGGATCAAGAAAGGGTTGATCGCAGTTCGCCCCGGAATCGATCATTTCGAGACGGACATGGTCGTCTTCACCGACGGTCGGCAGGAGCGCTACGACACGGTCATCTTCGCCACGGGTTACCGCCCGATGCTCGAAGAGATCCTGAACGCCGGGGATGACGTCCTCGACGAGAAAGGATTACCCCGCCAGTTGATCGGTGAAGGTCCCAGCAGAGGTTTGTTCTTCGTGGGCTTCGACAACCACCGGCCCGGAGGAGTACTCGGCACCGTGTTCGAAGAGTCGGAGACGGTGGTGGACCGAATCAGAGCGACCTGACGGCATTGGCCAGATCGCCGTTGGGGCTGACCACCACGTCATTCAGACCGAGCCAGGAGGAAGTCAGCTGCAGTTCCGCCCGAAGCTCGCGCGCTACCCGTGCCCGGTCCACACCCGGCTCGGCGAAGACGCCCTTCACCAGGAGTGATCCCTTCTTGCGGTCGGTTTTGAGGTCGACCCGCGCCACCAATTCCTCATCGAGGAGGAACGGGAGCACGTAATAGCCATAGACCCGCTTTGGCTCAGGGACGTAGATCTCGATTCGATAGTGAAAGTCCCACAGCCGCTCAACCCGATCCCGGTACCACACCAGGTTGTCGAACGGCGAGAGCAGGGCACGGCCGGCGATTCGTCGGGGCAGCCGAGCCTCGGGATGGAGATACGCAGTCCGCGCCCAGCCCTCGACATCGACCTCGACCAGATCACCGGCAGCCGCCAGCCGCTCGATCACTGGCCTGGCCTCCGGCATCCTGATCCGGGGATAATCGGCCAGGTCGGCCGCGGTCGCCACCCCCATCGACCGCGCCGCTTCGAGAAGAAGCACCGCCTGTGCCTCCTCCCGCTCCAGCCCCTCCGCATCGAAATACTCGCCGGGGACGACCCGCTCGCTCAGGTCGTACATCCGGGTGAAATTGGGGCGATGGGCAGTGGTGACCCTCCCCTCCATGAACAGCGCTTCCAGGGCAACTTTGCCCTTCGACCAACCCCACATCGAAGTCCCGTCCCGTTGACCCGGATCATGAAGGTCGGCGGTCTTGAGCGGCCCCCGCTCACGCACCTGCTCCAGAACCTGATCCAGGTACTCGGGATGCTCCGTTCTCATGGTCTCCAAGCGGGTCCAGTTGAAAGTCCCGTTCATCCGCCATCTCCACAAGTTGTGGTCCTGGGCCGGGATCAGTGAGGCCTCGTGGCCCCAGTACTCGAACATCTCGCCGGAACCCCAGAGCCAGGCATCGAGGGCGGCGCGGTCGTAGATGCCGAGCCGGGAGAAGAAGGGCATGTAATGGGTGCGACTGAAGACATTGACCGAGTCGAGCTGGACCAGCCCGATGCGATCGACGACACGTCGGAAATGACGCACGTCGATACGACCTGTGGGCCGAGGGTCGGCGAACCCCTGAGCGGCCAGCGCAATACGGCGTGCCTGGTCGATGGTGAGCTTTCGCATCGACGGGCAACCTAACGCCTATAGCGGACAACCCCGGTCCTCGGCCATGCCATCATCCCGGAGGTGATCGACCGCTACACCCTGCCCGAGATGGAGCGAATCTGGTCCGAGCCGCGCAAGCTCGAGGTGTGGAAGGACGTGGAGACCCTCGCCCTCGAAGCATGGCAGACGCTGGGAAAGGTCCCGGACGGCGTCGCCGAGGCGACCGAGGCCGCAACTTGTCCCACTCCCGCGCAGGTGGCAGACCGCGAACGGGTGACCAACCACGACCTGGCAGCATTCGTCGACCTACTCGGGGAGGCTGCCGGCCCCGCTGCGACCGGATGGGTGCACTACGGGCTGACCTCATCCGATGTCCTGGACACGGCAGGGGGGGTCATCCTCACCGAATCAGCCGACCTGCTCCTGGGGACGCTGGAGGCGCTGTTCGAAACGGTCAAGGCCCGCGCCACGGAGCATCGGGACACCTACATGGTGGGCCGGACCCATGGAATCTGGGCCGAGCCCACCACCTTCGGGCTCAAATTGGCGAGTTGGGCATTCGAGCTGGCTCGGGATCACGCCCGGCTGCAATCCGCCCGTGACGCGGTGGCGGTGGGGAAGATCTCGGGTGCGGTCGGCACCTACGCCCACGTCCCGCCCGAGGTAGAGCGTCACGTCTGCGATGCCCTCGGTCTTGAGCCGGAGCCAGCCTCGACCCAGGTGACGGCCCGAGATCGCCACGCCCAATACCTGCAGACGATCGCTCTCGTTGGCGCCTCGATCGAGCGCATGGCCACCGAGATCCGTCACCTGCAGCGCTCCGAGGTGGCAGAGGTCAGGGAGGCATTCGGCAAGGGGCAGAAGGGGTCGTCGGCGATGCCGCACAAACGGAACCCGATCCTCTCCGAGCGGTTGACCGGGATGGCCCGGCTTCTCCGGGGGTACGCCCAGGTGGGTCTGGAGGATGTGGCCCTCTGGCATGAGCGGGACATCTCTCACTCCTCTGCGGAGAGGGTGGCGCTGCCCGATGCTTCGATCGCGCTCCACTACATGCTGGTCAAGTTCAACGCCCTCGTCCGTGACCTGGTCGTCGACGACGATCGGATGGTCAGCAATCTCGAATCGACACGCGGCCTGGTTTTCAGCCAGGCGGTCCTGCTCGCCCTCATCGACAACGGTATGACACGTGACCAGGCCTATCGCATCGTCCAGGCTCACGCCATGACGGCGTGGGATGCCAACGAACCGCTGCAAGGGCTGCTGGCGGCGGACCCCTCAGTCCAACTCACCGACGAGGCGCTCGACGACTGCTTCTCTGTGGAGCGCATCGCAAAATCGACGCAGATCGTCTTCGACAGGTTGGCCGACCTGAAGCTGTAGACGCCCTCAGTCCGATGGGGTTATGTGCACGGTCCCGGTGAACAGGGCCACCTTCCGTCCATCCTCACGACTGACATCGACCCGGTAGGTGCCGAGGGTCCGGCCCCTCGAGGTCTCGACTACAGATGCCCGAAGCAGGTCGCCGGGCTTGGCCGCCGCCGTCAGCACGAGATGGGTGTCGATGGCAACGGCTCGATCCCCAGCGTTGTTCGAGGCCAGGGAGAAGGCACAGTCGGCCAGGGAGAAGACGAGGCCGCCGTGGCCGACGCCGAGGAAATTCACGTGATGGGGGAGGACCGTCAGCCCGACCACGATCTCGTCGTCGGTGACCGATACCAACTCCACACCCAGCGTGCGGGCGTAGGGATCGGCGGCGAGGAGGTCGGAGACGCGGGACTGGGAGAACCCTGACATCGGCGGAGAATACGTGCACTACTCTGCCGCCACGTGCCGGCGCTTCCTCATATCGCATCGGGAAAGGTCAGGGAGATCTATGAGGTCGACGGCGAGCATCTCCTCTTCGTCGCCACCGACCGCATCTCGGCCTACGACGTCATCCTCAACCAACTGATCCCGGACAAGGGTCGGGTCCTGGCCGGGCTGAGTCTCCACTTCTTCGACCTCCTGGACACACCCAACCACCTCGTCAGCACCGACCTGTCGGGGGTCGATGGGCTCGGCGAAGGAGAGCTCGACGACATGACTGGTCGGGCGATGGTGGTGCGAAAGGCCGAGGTCATCCCGGTCGAGTGCGTGGTCCGTGGATATCTCTATGGGTCTTCATGGCGGGAATACCGGGATGGCGGTGGGCCGACTACCGAGCATCTGCCTCCTGGCCTGAAACTGGCAGACCTTCTTCCAGAGCCGATCTTCACCCCGGCCACCAAGGCCACCACCGGCCACGACGAGAACATCACAGAGTCTGAGACGCGCAGCCTTCTCGGTGACGACCTCTATGAGGAGCTGCGGAGACGATCTGTCGACATCTATCTCAGGGCATCGGAGCACGCCGCGGCGAAGGGTGTGATCCTGGCCGACACCAAATTCGAGTTCGGATTCGCCGGTGACGAGCTGCTTCTCATCGACGAGGTGCTCACACCAGACTCCTCGCGCTACTGGCCGGCCGACGAGTGGGTCCCGGGTCAGGACGTGCCCTCGTTCGACAAGCAGTTCGTCAGGGAGTGGCTGGACACGACCGACTGGGACCACAGCCCACCCCCACCAGACCTGCCAGATGCCATCGTGGAAGGAACCCGCTCGCGTTATGTCGAGGCGTACGAGCGGATCACAGGGGCGAGCTTCGACGACTACCTGGCCCGAGGCGGATGAAGGTCACCGTAGAGATCACAAGACGCCCCGAGATCGCCGACCCCCAAGGAACGACGATCCAACGGGCGCTCCAGGATCTAGGCAACAATGAAGTGATGTCGGTGCGAGTCGACCGGGTGATCCATCTGGAGGTCGATGGCGACGACCCCGCCGTGGTGCAGAGTCGGGTCGAGGAGATGTGCCGCCAGGTGCTGGCCAACCCGGTTCTCGAGGACTTCAGCGTGGAGGTCACCGGATGAGGACGGCTGTCGTGGTCTTCCCCGGCACCAACTGCGAGCAGGACGTCGCACACGCCCTCACCTCTCTCGGTGGCGAGGCCGAGCTGGTCTGGCACCGGGATACGGACCTAACCGGATTCGATGGCCTCGTGCTGCCGGGTGGATTCGCCCATGGGGACTATCTCCGCACAGGAGCCATCGCCCGGTTCTCCCCGGTCATGGCCGAGGTCGAGCGCATGGCCTCGCAAGGGTCGCCGGTGCTGGGTATCTGCAACGGCTTTCAGGTCCTGTGCGAGGCCGGTCTGCTCCCTGGCGCTCTGATCGCCAACCGCGACCTGGCCTTCATCTGCCGGTTCGTGGACCTAGAGGTGGTGGACAACGACAGCATCCTGACCCGGTCAGCTGAGATCGGGCAACGGATCCGAATCCCCCTCAACTCGTATGAGGGCAACTGGGTCGACCCCGGGGAAACGGGGCGGATCGTGCTCAGATACCTCGACGACCCCAACGGCTCCCAGCACGCAGCGGCGGCGGTGGCCAACGACGGAGGCAACGTCGTCGGCGTCATGCCCCACCCCGAGCGGGGCGTCGAGGAGCTGCTCGGCTCCGGTGATGGACGGGTCCTCCTCGAAGGGTTCCTCCACTCGCTGGTCCCGGCGTGACAACCGACACCCGGCCAATCCATCGACGGCTCGGCATGACCGACGAGGAGCACGAGTCGGTTCTTGGCTTGCTCGGGCGTGATCCGCTGCCGGCGGAGCTCGCGATGTACTCGGTGATGTGGTCCGAGCACTGCTCCTACAAGTCGTCCCGGGCCCACCTTCGCCGATTCCCGACCGAGGCACCATGGGTCGTGGTCGGACCAGGCGAGAACGCAGGCGTGGTCGATCTCGGTGATGGCTGGCTGGCCGCCCTTCGCATCGAGAGTCACAACCACCCGTCGTTCGTGGAGCCCTTTCAGGGGGCGGCGACCGGTGTCGGGGGGATCCTGCGCGACGTCTTCACGATGGGAGCGCGGCCCATCGCCCTTTGGGACCAGATCCGCTTCGGCCCTCTAGACGACCCGAAGAACCGGTATCTGTTTAACGGTGTCGTGTCGGGGATCGCCGGGTACGGGAATGCGGTCGGGGTCCCAACCGTGGGTGGTGAGATCGAATTCGACCCCTGCTACTCGGGGAATCCTCTGGTCAACGTGATGTGTCTCGGCATCCTTCGCCGGGAGCAACTGGTCCTCGGCACCGCCGGGTCGCCAGGCACGGTGGCGGTG
>JALDXP010000155.1:0-6525 GCA_032154885.1 Actinomycetota bacterium | reverse complement strand
CCCCGCCGCTCGGCTCGGATTCATCCGGTTAGGTGGTGGGCGACCAGGTTGCGGTCAGACCTCGACGGCTTGCTGACGCATCGGGTGACGAGGCAACGGCTTCACGAACACAGAGCACGTATGTCGTCGGACCTGTGGTCACGTCGAAACCGGTGAAGGAGATGGTGTCTGCCTCGAAAGTGGCGGAGTCGTCCTGGCTCCTCCACCAACCCGATCCGACCACGGGGCCGGAGCAATCACCTCGCGCAATCAGGGCCTCATATCGACCCTCGGTGACGGCTGACTTCTCCAGAGTGACATGACCGGCAAGGGACACGTTCGCCTCCGACTTCGCCGCCACCTCTACTGACAGGACCTCGATGAGGTCAGTGCCACTGACGGTGACATCTGAAGAGAAGTCCACGATCTGGGTCCCGACGTTCCCGGACGTCTGGGCGAGACGTCGCATGAACCCGGCCATCTGCTGACGGGTCACGTTGTCGGTGGGACAGAACTCGGTGTTGGCCGGTGGATTGCAACCAAGGGTGATCTCGTTCTCGGCCAGCCACCCGATCGCATCGTGGAACGTATTCGAGTCGGGCACGTCATCGAAGGCGTGAGCCGCGATGACGCTGATCGGGATCCCGAGCACCATGATGAGGGTGAGAGGGAGCAGCCATCTGAGCCGGCCGCGACGGACTGGAGTGGGCGAAGACATGTGTCCTCCTTCTATGGACGCCACTTCGTGAGAGCCGTCTGGCTCTAGAAGCGAGGGTATGGATCGCGACGGATGTGTCAAACGGGCGAGGTGAAAGACAAGTGCCAGACCCTCGCCGGTACCCTCCGAATAGGCCGGGCCCGTAGCTCAATCCGGTCAGAGCAGCGGACTCATAATCCGTTGGTTGCAGGTTCAAGTCCTGCCGGGCCCACTCCGATGTCGATTCGTGCCTTCTACGACCACTGGCCCCAGTACAACCAACGACTCATCGACGTCGTGGTCGAAATGTCTCCCGAGCAGCTTGCTCTGCGTCCCGATGCGATGCGTGCCCCTGTGTGGGCCATCGTTGCCCACATTGCCGGGGTACGGGTCTATTGGTTGTGCGGTGTCCTCGGCGAGCCAGGAGCGGAAGGGACGCCCTTTCCTGATCCACACGGCGATGGCTGGGAGGATGACGAGGACAAACCGCGAGATGCCCCCGAGCTGGTCACCGCGCTCGAGACGACCTGGCGAATCGTGGACGATTGTCTCGAGCGATGGACCCCAGAAATGCTGACCGATACATTCGAACGGATGCGGCTCGGTGCGCCGCAGACGCACTCGAGAACTTCCGTGCTTCAGCGACTTTTCAGTCATGATGCGTATCACTGCGGCGAATTGTCACAGACTCTTGGGGTGGCCGGACTGCGTCAGATCGACCTCTGGGGCCCTGAAGGGCTGGTGCGGGAACCTGGTCAATACGGTTAGCCATCGCGACTGGCGGTAACCACGGGTCGTGACTGCACATTGAGCCAGAATCCGGCGATCATGTCTGCAACGGGTGAGGGAACCTAGGGGCCGACCCCTTCAGGCCACAACCAAAGGGAGAGACCGGAATTGGCCATCGACACCAAGAGCACGGCGAAGGAGCGATCAAGCGCTCCGCGATTTCTGGTGTGGTTGCTTGCCCTTGCGGTCGTGGGGGTGGCCGGCGTCTTGTTGACGCTCGTCTGGTTCGTCGGACCATCGACTCATTCAGTAGAAACCGTCCCTCCCGCTGATGCCGTGGTCCTTTTCGCCGGAGCTACCAACCGTCTCGACACAGCCGTCGAACTCATGGAGAACGGAGCGGCTCCGAGCCTGGTAATCCCCAATGGGTCGGATATCGAGGCTGCCGAGGATCTCTGCGAGGGAGACGCCTCATTCGAGGTGGTATGCCCGACAACCGACGAAGTGACGACAGCGGGCGAGGCTCGCGCAATAGGTCGGATCGCCAGCGAGAGGGGTTGGTCGAGCCTGATCGCCGTCACGTCGGTCTACCACGTCCATCGGGCCACATTCCTGTTGGGGCGGTGTTATGACGGCCCGATCGATGTGGTCACGCCGTCAGGAGGTATTGGCATGGGGGTCTTGGTCGACAAGATCCCACATGAATGGGCCGGATTCCTTGCCGCTTTGGTGTTCCAACCCCCGTGTTGAGCGGATCCTCCGCCGACGGCGTGAGGCGTATCCCAATTAGCGTGGAGAATGATGACCACCCCCACAACCACGAGCCCATCTTGGCCGGCGGGTCGCGTACTGGGCCTGATCGGGCTCATCCTCTACGTCGGAACCGGGGTGTTCCCCTACCTGGCGTCCGGACTGGTCGCGCCGCTGTGGGGAATCGCCGTCCTCTACGCGGGCTGGTTGGTTGGGCTCTGGCTGACTATCCGCCTTTTCCGACGCCATTCTCCCTGGGCCCTGGCCATGCCGGTCGCCGCGGTCGCCTTCTGGTGGGTGGTCGTGACGATGGGTGAGTCTGTCTTCGGCTGGACGGCGTAGCGATATCCGGGCCGTGTCATCGTCGCATCCGTGGTGGCGCAGCGCCGTTGTCTACCAGGTGTACTTGCGCTCCTTCGCCGATGGTGATGGCGACGGGACCGGCGACATAGCCGGCCTCAGGTCGCGACTTCCCTACATCCGGTCGCTGGGTGTCGACGCCGTATGGATAAACCCCTGGTACGTGTCGCCGTTGAGCGATGGCGGGTACGACGTCGCCGACTATCGCAGCATCGACCCCCGGTTCGGCACGCTCGAGGAGGCGATCGGGCTGATCGAGGAAGCGAACCGTCTCGGGCTGAGGGTTCTGCTGGATCTGGTACCCAACCACACGTCGACGGATCACGTCTGGTTCAAGGAGGCTTTGGCATCCGCACCGGGAAGCCCGGCTCGAACCCGTTATCACTTCCGACCCGGCCGTGGCCCGGGCGGTGCGGAGCCGCCGACCGATTGGATCAGTGTCTTTGGAGGGAGAACTTGGAGCAGAGTGGGCGACGGTGAGTGGTACCTGCACCTATTCGACTCGACCCAACCCGATCTCAATTGGGCTAACCCCGAGGTCAGGGCGGAATTTGTCGACATCATCAGGTTCTGGCTAGATCGGGGGGCAAGTGGATTTCGGGTCGACGTGGCCAATGGCCTCGAGAAGGACCCGACCTATCCCGATTTTGGTGCCGTCGACAAGCCCAAGGGGATTCCCGGTGGGGACCACCACCCGTATTCCGATCGTGATCCCCTCCACGAGATCGTTCGGGAATGGAGGAGCGTCATCGACGAATATCCCGATGCGATCCTCGTTGCGGAGGCCTGGGTTGAGAATTGGGACAGGCTGGCGCGCTATCTCCGCCCCGACGAGTACCACCAGGCGTTCAATTTCGAGTTCATGGAGGCACCGTGGGAGGAGGAGGCGATGAGGTCGGCGATATCCACCGCCGTCCCCGCCTCCGCTGCCGTGGGGGCGGTCCCGACCTGGGTGCTCTCCAATCACGACATCGTGCGACAGGTCACCCGGTACGGGCTGCCCCAGACCTTGGATGCCAGGGACTGGCTGCTCGATGGGGACCGGGGGTTGTTCGATGCCGGGCTCGGCCTACGCCGGGCGAGGGCGGCGGCGCTCCTGATCTTGGGGCTGCCCGGCTCGGCATACATGTACCAGGGTGAGGAATTGGGGCTTCCCGAAGTGCACGACCTCCCCCTGGAAGTCCTGGACGATCCGACATTCACGCGCTCGGAGCAAACCATGAAGGGACGTGATGGTTGCCGGGTCCCGATTCCGTGGACGGCTGAGGGCGCCTCCTTCGGTTTTGGGTCGGACGGGTCATGGCTGCCCCAGCCAACATATTGGGGCGGGCTTTCGGTGGAATGTCAGGAGGGAGCTCCTGATTCCACGCTCGAGCTCTACCGGACCGCAATTCGGCTGCGGAACCATCACCTGGCCGGATGCGAGGGCTTCGAGTGGGTCGAGGCCGGCGTCGGGTGTCTTGCCTTCCAGCGGGAATCGGTCCTGGTCGTAGTCAACTTCGGGCCGGAGTCGGCCGTCATGCCCGAGGGAGAGATCCTGCTCGCGAGCTCCAGGCTCGTGGAGGACCGTCTCCCCCCGGACACGACAGTATGGGTAGGCGTCTGAGCCCCGAGGGACCCAGCCGTCTCAGCTCAGGCGGTGGCGTCCCAGGTGGCGGTCAGCCCACGAAGGGTGGCCGTCGCATCGGGAGAGGTGTCGACTGTCTCCGCGGCGCAGAGAACGTAGGTCGTCGCTCCCGTGGCGACATCCGACGCCGTCACCGCGACGGTGGCGGATTCTGTCGTTGCCTCGGTGTTCACGCCACCGGACCAGCCGCCAGCCCCGACGACGGTGCCGGTGCAGCTGTCCCGGGCCACGATCACCTGATATGACCCTTCGGTGTCAGTTGGCTTGGACAGAGTCACGTGGGCGTTGAGGGTGACATTGGCCTCCGCAGTGGGAGTCGAATCGAGTGTGAGCAGCTCGACATAGGTCGTGCCGCTGACCGTGACCGTGTCTGCTGGGTCCGTCACACCGATGCCGGCGCTTCCATCCGTCTGGGCCAGACGACGCATGAACGCCGCCATCTGCTGCCGGGACACGTTGTCCTCGGGGCAGTACTGGGTATTGGCCGGTGGGTTACAGCCGATCGTGATTCCGTTCTCCTGCATCCACGCGATCGACTCGTGGAACTGGTTCGAGTCGGGCACGTCGTCGAAAGAGTGGGCGGCAATCACGGCGACAGGCACCCCAATGATCAACGCCAGAGTGGCGGCGATCGTGGTCATGCGACGACGCGCGCGACCGAAATGAGTATGGGACATGGGGGTTTCTCCTCTGCTCGCGGGTCGGGTTCCTGGACCTCTTGACCCTCGTCAAGGCGCCGCATACCACCTCGCCTGGATCCTGAAACACGGTGACGACGAACGCCGGTAACCTCGCCACATGATCGATTTCAGGCAGCGGATCGGCGGCGATTGGGTAGATGCACTCGGTGGCGGGACATGGGATCTGGTCAATCCGGCCACCGAAGAAGTGATCCAACAGGTCCCCTTCGGTGACGGGGAGGACGCCTCGGCAGCTATCGACGCGGCCGCAGATGCCTTCCCGGAGTGGGCACACCTCACTGCATACGACCGGGGGGCGATCCTGGAGAAGGCGGCTGCTTTCGTCGAGGCAAATCTCGACGAGTTCGCTCGTATCACGACCGAGGAGTCGGGCAAACCTCTGACCCAATCGAAGGGGGAGTGGCAGACCGCCCCCAACCAGTTTCGCTGGGCTGCCGGCGAGGCCCAGCGTCTCTACGGGCGCTGGATCCCTTCGCGGCTGGCCAACCGAAGAATCGACGTCACATATCAGCCCTTGGGAGTAGTTGGCGTCATCACGGCATGGAACTTCCCGGTGTACAACCAGACCAGGGCCATCTCGTCGGCCTTGGCCGCGGGATGCACGGTCGTGAGCCGCCCCTCGGAGTTCACGCCCCGCTCAGCGATGCTGGTGGCTCATGCATTCGCCGAGGCCGGGCTCCCCGAAGGCGTTCTCAACGTCATCAACGGCGACCCCGAGCCCATGGGCCAGGTCATGCTCGACGACAAACGCTTGAAGAAGATCCAATTCACCGGGTCGACCCGTGTGGGGCGGTTGCTGATGGACGGCGCCTCGAGGACGGTCACGAGGCTCTCTCTGGAGCTCGGAGGCAATGCTCCAGTGCTGGTATTCCCCGACGCCGGTGACATCGCGGCCGTGGCCAAGAGCGCCATGCGGACCAAGGTTCGCAACAACGGCCAGGTCTGCATCGCACCCCAGCGGTTCTACGTGCACGACTCAGTGGTCGAGGAGTTCAACGAAAGTGCCGTCGCCACGGCGGAACAACAGGTTGTCGGCAACGGCCTGGATCCGGAAACGACAGTCGGTCCCCTCATCAACGCCCGGCAGAGGGACCGCGTTGTCGACCTCGTCTCGGCGAGCGTCGACCAGGGTGCTCGAGTGCTCACCGGAGGCGACCGCCCCGATCACGACGGCTATTTCTACAAGCCCACCGTGCTCACCGACGTGAAGCCCGGGGTGCCGGTCCATGAAGAGGAGATCTTCGGGCCCGTGATGCCGGTGATCCCATTCGACGACGTCGACGATGCCATCGCTGTGGCCAACGCCACCGATTATGGCCTGGCCGCCTACGTCTACACCCGTGACCTGGCCACCGCTTTCAAGGTGAGCGAAGCACTCGAGTTCGGCATGATCGGCGTCAACGACTGGCATCCCAGCACCCCCGAGGCGCCATTTGGCGGGGTGAAACAGTCGGGTCTGGGCCGTGAGTCGGGGCTCGAGGGCATCCACGAGTACGTCGAGCCCAAGACCAGGTACTTCGGCAACCTGGGGTGATCGGTCCTCCTTGTCGGTCATAGCGGCCCGAAGCCGTTAACCTGACATAGCCGCACCGACCGGGAGGCCAGCGTTCAGACGCTCCACGGTGATCAACGGCAGTACTTCTCATCCGGTCAGACCGCCTCTTCTGCCGATCTCGCGCCAA
>JALDXP010000154.1:0-6536 GCA_032154885.1 Actinomycetota bacterium | reverse complement strand
GCGTCTTGTTGATGCTGGGCAGGGCCTTCCTCCACACGAAGAAGAAGACGATCAGAAAGGCCAGGATGCCTGCGATCAGCTCCTCAGGATGTGGCAGGACCAGGCTGAGCCCGCCACCGGACTCTCCCCCTTCCTCGGTGGCCAGGACCACCAGGGCGTTCAAGAACTGCATCCCGGTTCTCCTATCCGGCCGAGGCGATGAAGAAGAGGACGAAGCCGATCAGCGCCAGCGCCTCGGTGAGGGCGATGCCGAGGAACATGGTGGTCCGTATCGTCCCCTGCATCTCGGGCTGACGGGCCATGGCGGTGATGGCGTTGCCGGCCACGATGCCGATCCCGATGCCGGGGCCGATGGCGCCCAGGCCGTAACCGATCAGCGAGAGGGGACCGACCAGGGCCTCGATGTTGCCTTCCATTCTGTCTTTCTCCTTAGTGCTCGAAGTGGATGGACGATTCGATGTAGATCGCAGTCAGCAAGGTGAAGATGTAGGCCTGGAGAACGCCGATCAGGATCTCCAACAGGAACATGAACAGCCCGAGGCCGAACCAGAAGAACCCGATGGAGCCTTTGACTCCGATCTCGGGGATGGCGGCCACGAAGATGACCCCCGAGGTCAGCAGCAAGGTGAGCATCAGGTGCCCGGCCACCATGTTGGCGAAGAGTCGGACTGCAAGTGTGATCGGCCTCAGGATGAAGATCGAGAACAACTCGATCAGCCCCACCAGCCACCGCAAGCCGATCGGCACAGCCTTGGGCCAGATGGTGTCGATCAGATAGCGGAAGTTGTTCCGGGCGAAACCGACGAACATGAAGATGACGTAGGTGACGATGGCGAGGAAGGCAGGTATCGCCATCCGCGATGTGATCGGGAAGTTGATCAGGGGAGTCACCTCGAACAGGTTTCCCACCAGCAGGAAGAAAAACATCGCCATCAGGTAGGGCACGTACTTGGTGCCCTCCGGCCCGATCACGTCACGAGCGATCCCGTCCCGCACGAAGCTGACCATTCCCTCCACGGCCACCCCGAACTTGGTGGGTACCAGCCGCTGTCCTCTCAGCCCGAAGTAGAGGATCGCCACCGCGACGAACGCCGCCAGGAACATGAGGATGATGGTCCGGGTCACCTCGAACCCACCGATGGTGAAGATGGTGGGGAACTCGAAGAGCTCGTTGACGTTGGCCGGAGCGCATATGACCTCGTTGACCACGTCACACTCGGAGGCCGCCACTATCAACTGCGCCAACTGGGTTCCCTTTCTCTATCCCTGGTGATCGACACTGCCTCCCAGGTCAGCAGCGCCAAATAGGACACCACTGCCGAAACCCCGAAGGCGATCCGGTCCACCTCGACCAGCGTGGCGATCAGATAGACCGCGCCGACGAACAAGGCGAGACGGAGGAGGAAGCCGATCAGAGCGGCGGCATGATAAGCCTGGAGGCTGATCCTCAGTGAAATCGACAGGATCGCCCCGGCGAGGAGGAAGTTGACCACGACCACGACTACCCCGAGCGCCGCGCTCCATGCTCCGTCCCAACCATTGACAAGGGCGAACAAGAGGACCAGCACAGGCCCGACGTAGACGGCTCGAGCCACCGTTTCCTTGGCCAGGTTGGCCTCGAGGGGCGGGCCATGCTCAACGCTCACTATCGGCCATTTCCATTTCCTTGGACCAGCGCCACATGTTCATGAACCCCGAGTAGGAACCGACGAGCGCACCGGTCACCACCAGCCAGGGCTCGGTTCCAAGCCAGTTGTCGGCGAGGAACCCGAGGAGGGTGCCGGAGATGATCGATCCGGCGAATGCACCGGATCGACCCCAGCCTTCACTGACGGCGCGTCCGACGCTCTGGTTGATGGTCTCGTCTCTCATTTGCCGCTCGGAGGGCTTGTGAATCTATTCACAAAGTCTAGGGAAAGGGCCCAGGCAGGCGAAATCGGGAACCTAGCCGTTTCCTCCCCCAGGAGCGACAGCGACGTTGGGGGAGGTGGCCCGCAGGGCTGGAGGGGCCCCTCAAACATGGCCAACAAAGTCGTGCGGGTACGGCGGGAACTCGGCGGCGAGCTCACCGACCCGGGAGGTCACCATCGCCAACTCACTGTCATCACTCCGTTTCTGGAGGGCCCGGGCGATGAGCGCGGCCACCTCCTCCGCCTGGTCCTCCTTCATGCCCTGGCTGGTCATGGCCGGAGTGCCGATCCTGAGACCCGAGGCGCGGTAGGGAGGCCGCGGGTCGAAGGGGATCGTGTTGAAGTTGAGGGTGATCCCGACCCCGTCGAGGAGCTTCGCCGCTTCCTTGCCGTCGAGGTCGTCCGCCACCGACCTGAGATCGATCAGAAACAGGTGGTTGTCGGTGCCGCCCGAGACAACCCGCACACCTTGCTCCTGGATAGACGCCGCCATCGCCCTGGCGTTGGCCACGATCTGGTCGGTGTAGGCGCGAAACCCGGGCTGCATCGCCTCATGGAAAGACACCGCCTTGGCCGCGATCTGCGATTCGATGGGCCCGCCCTGGGCATTGGGGAAAATGGCCCGGTCGATGTCCTTTGCAAAGCGCTCGGTGCTGAGGATCAGGCCGCCCCGCGGGCCACGCAGGGCCTTGTGCGTGGTCCCGGTGACAATGTCGGCGTGGGGCACGGGCGAAGGGTGAGACCGGCCCGCCACCAGACCGATGAAATGGGCCGCATCCACCATGAAGAGAGCGCCCACCTCGTCGGCGATCGCCCGGAACGCCTCGTAGTCGAGTGTGCGGGAATAGGCCGAATAGCCGGCGAGGACGATGTTCGGCTTGTGCTCGATGGCCAAAGCGCGGACCTGGTCCATGTCCACCAACTCGGTTTCCCGATCGACACCGTATGCCACGAAGTCGTAGTAGAGACCGGAGAAGTTCACCGGTGAGCCGTGGGTCAGATGACCTCCCTGGTCGAGACGCATTCCCATCACACGATCCCCCGGCTTGAGGAGGGAGAAGTAAACGCCCATGTTGGCCTGGGCCCCGGAATGAGCCTGGACATTGGCGTGCTCCGCTCCGAATAGCTCCTTGGCCCGATCGATGGCCAGCTGCTCCATCTCGTCGACCACCGCACAGCCCTCGTAGTAGCGGCGACCGGGGTAGCCCTCGGCGTACTTGTTGGTGAAAACCGATCCGGACGCGGCCATCACCGCAGGAGAGGCGAAATTCTCCGAGGCGATGAGGTGGATGTGAGTGTTCTGACGTTCGACGTCTTTGCGGATGAGGCCGGCAATGGCGGGATCGACCTGCTCCAGGGGGTCCATCGAGATCATGGGAGTGAGGGTAACTAGAGAACCACCGGCCCCTGCCGAAGGACCACGACTTCAGATCCGGTGGTGTCGACCACGGTCGAGGCTTCGCCGCCAGGGGCGCGCCCCTCCACGTAGACTCGCACCAAATCGCCGAACACGGCGCGGGCCTCCACATCACTCATCGACTCGGCGCCCCCGCTGAGGTTGGCCGAAGTGACCGCAAGGGGCCCGACCGCGGCCAGCAGTTCGATGGCAACCGGGTGATCGGGGACCCGCAAGCCGACCGTCCGGCGTTGGGAATCGCCGACCCAGTTGGCCAGTATCACCTTCGGGGTGACGACCAGGGTCAGGGCGCCGGGCCAATGCCGTGAAGCCAGATCTGCGGCCACCCCCTCGATCTCACCGAGAATCTCGGCCTGTTCCAGCGATGCGACGAGCAACCCGATCGGCTTCAACTCGGGCCGGCCCTTGAGCTCGAAGAGCCTGGCAACGGCCTCCTCGCTCAGCGGGTCTGCGCCGATCCCGTACACCGTGTCTGTGGGAAGCCCCACCACTTCCCGATTCCGGATGGCTGCGATCGCCCGGTCGAGGCTCAAGGCTTGACGGCGACGACGTAGCGATCGCGCCCCGTGAGGTCCTGTCGGACGATCGCGGGCAGGTCCATGAATGAGCTGGTCGCCGAGACGCCCTGCTTCTCTCCGATCTCACAGATCATCACACCCCCGGGCCGGAGCCATGAGGCAGCCGATGCACCGATACGTTGGATTACCTCCAACCCTGTCGGCCCCGAGACCAGCGCCACCTTCGGCTCCCGCTGCACGTCTGCAGGCAACGAGCCGAAATCGACTTCGGCGACGTACGGGGGATTGGCGACGATGAGATCGACGGTCCCGAGGATCGCCGTCGGAAGGGGGTCGAAGAGGTCTCCCTCGGCCAGGTAGACCTGGAGCCCGGTCCGATAGCGATTGTCGGTGGCGACCTCGACGGCAGCAGGGGAGATGTCGGTGGCGAACACTGCCGCCGACGGGAACCTGCTCTTGAGTGCCAGCG
Organism: Actinomycetota bacterium; assembly: GCA_032154885.1. Taxonomy (GTDB): domain Bacteria; phylum Actinomycetota; class Acidimicrobiia; order Spongiisociales; family ZC4RG35; genus JARDZU01. The sequence continues at coordinate 2,222 of JALDXP010000154.1, read as the reverse complement.
CGAGGGCACCGGACCCGGTGCAAAGGTCGACGATGATCTCAGGGCTGCGCACCATCCGCGTCGCCATCTCGAACATGCCCTCTGTCTCGGGTCTGGGGATCAGGACGCGCTCGTCTACCAGGAGGTCGAGCGGACCAAACGCCGCGGTGCCCTCGATGTATTGCAATGGCTCGCCACGGAGACGGCGCGCGATGAGGTCCTCGAGAGGCAGATCGTCGCGGGCGACGGCTTCGAGCCTCACCCTCTCATGTTCGGGAATGGTCGTCATTTGCCCCAGAGCTATCTCAAAACGACAGCCGACAGAAGATAGTTCGCTTTGCCACTTGGGCCCGTCACCTCGATCCTCGGCAACCAGGGAGTAACCGATCGTTCTGCCATCATCAACGGGCTATTTTCGGCTGCATCGGGAGATTCCGAGAACGGTATGGGTGACATCAAGCGCGTCCTCGTGGCCGACGACTCGGACACCGTCACAACAGTCCTCGCAACTGCCCTCGAATTGGAGGGCTACGAGGTCGACAAGGTCGATAACGGGTTGGCGGCCTATGAGATGGGCATCACCGGGAACTACGACCTGATCATCCTCGACCACCTCATGCCCGGCCTGCTGGGCCTGGAGATCCTGGAACGTTGGGTGAAGGAAGGCCACAAGTTCACCACCATCGTGCTCTCCGGTGTGGACGACGACCGGATCGCCGTCGACAGCCTCGAGGCCGGAGCAGTCGACTTCGTCAGGAAACCATTCCGGATGCCCGAGCTATTGGCACGGATCCGTTCCCGACTCCCTGACTGACCACGCTTGCTCAACTGGGCCGATTTATGGCCGATTCATAGGGCTGGGTAGGTCCATGCACGAAACCACGATCGGCCTCGTGATCCTTGGTGTTGTCATGTTGGTGGCCTTCGCCATGCTGACCGGGCTGGTGATGTTGAAGGCCATAAACCGACGACGCGCTCTACGACGCCGTGAGAGACACGCACGGTATGTGGCGCTGATCAGTCGGCGCATCGCTGCCAAGGACATCCCCGAGCCAATCGACGGCTCCGCGGTGGTCGATGATTCGTTCCTGGACGCGGTGATCGACATACGCAATGTCATAACCGGCCGGCAGATCGACACGCTGGCCGGGATCATCGACGGCGTCGGGCTGGCGCGCCGTCAGGAGCAGCGGCTCCGCAGCCGATTCCCCCTGGGAAGACGTCTTCGCGCCGCGGTGTCACTCGCCGAGATCGGGGACGAGTCCACGGCCCCGGTGCTCATCACCCATCTCGCGGACCGTGAGCCGGAGATCCGAATCCAATGTGCCCGGGGCCTCGGTCGGATCCAGCATGAGCCGGCGATAGAGGCCATCCTGGAGCGGTTCGGGCTCGAAGAGCCCTGGGTGCGGGCCAGATTCGCCGACACGCTGGTCAGATTCGGCGTCAAGGCGACGTGGCCGCTGGTTGCCTTCATCCGGGCCAACCTCAGACACGATCACAACGAAGGCGTCATCGAGGCGATCAGGGTGCTCGGGGTCATTGGTGACCGCGAGGTCGGCCCGAGCCTCGCCGGGATCCTCCGGGCCGCCACCGACGCCGAGGTGCGGATCGCCGTGATCGAGTCGTTGGGAATGGTCGGAGGGCCTCTGGCGATCAGACCACTCAAGTACACCTTCCGCTCCAGTGACTGGAGACTCCGGGCAAAGTCGGCGACGTCACTCGGCCACATTGGCGATCCGTCGATCAACACGGTGCTGGCGAGGGGCCTGCGAGATTCCAACTGGTGGGTCAGACGCAACACCGCCTCTGCGCTGGCCGCACTCCCCGGAGGAGACGAGCTGTTGTTGCAGGCCATCGGATCCGACGATCCGTTCGCCCGGGACGCCGCCGCCGAGGCCGTGGCCGACTGTGGGGTCCTGGCCGCGGCCAGGGAGCGAGACGATGCCGGAAACGCGACAGAAAGCGACCGGCTGCTCCTCGATTACGTCGGGGCCGGATTGCAGGTGCTGTCGTGATTCACGAGATCCTGCGCTGGGCGGGGTACGGCACGATCATCTACTTCATCTTCATGCAGGTCTACATGGTTGGGCTCGGGCTGCGGTCGGCAGCGGTCATGCGTCGGGTCCATCACCTCGATCGATTCGGCCGCGTCTCCGAGATGCTCTCCAGCCAGACCTCTCCCCCGGTGTCGATAGTGATCCCCGCCTACAACGAGGCTGCGGGAATAGTGGACTCGGTCCGCT
>JALDXP010000153.1:0-6538 GCA_032154885.1 Actinomycetota bacterium | reverse complement strand
GCCTTGGTAGGCCGTTACCCCACCAACTAGCTGATAAGCCGCGAGCCCATCCCACAGCACAAAGGCATTTCCTCGAACAATCATGTGGTTACTCGAGGATATTCGGTATTAATCCAGGTTTCCCTGGGCTATCCCGATCTGTGGGGCAGGTTGCTCACGTGTTACTCACCCGTTCGCCGCTCCGTCATACCAGTGGGTTACCCCTCCGGTATGCGTCGCTCGACTTGCATGCATTAGGCACGCCGCCAGCGTTCGTCCTGAGCCAGGATCAAACTCTCCAACGTACATTCAAGGCTGGCACCCGAAGGCGCCGGCCAATCCTGTCAGTTATGAGTTTGCAATTGGGTCCAGGGCCCGTGAGGGGCCCTAGAGCTGATTGCTATACAGATGCTCACTCACCCCGCCGACCGTGAAGGCCGGGAAGTGGGTGTGCATGCTGGCTTTTGGCACATTGTTCAGTTGTCAAGGAGCCCAGAGCTCCCACTACTGATGTCAGGCGGGCCGGCAACGGCAATCGCGAAATCCTTCGCGGATGCCCTCGTGACCCCGATACAAAGTGAATCCGAGGCGACGCGAAAAAGGCGCCGTCCCGGTGTTCAAGTGGGTGGCCGGGGATGTGTTCCCCAGCCGGGAGTCGAATAGTAACGACACCCCTGAGTTAGTCAAGTCAATCAGACCAGCCGGACGAATCGACGCTTGCCCACCTGGAGGACCCTGCCCGAAAGATCGCCTCTGGCAACCTCCTGGGCTTCGAGAACCGCCCCATCGAGCTTGACCGCTCCCTGAGCCAGCAATCTGCGGGCCTCCGATCCGGACAGACCTAGCGCATCCCGGATCAGACCCGGGATGATTACTGGATCGTCCGCCGACAAAGCAAACGACTCGATCTCGTCGGGCATTCCACCCTGCTTGAACACCTGATCGAAGGCGGACTCGGCTCTCACCGCCTCGTCATCACCCCAGTAGAGAGCGGTCACGGCACGGGCGAGGCGGCGCTTTGTCTGACCGGGATGGAGAGACTCCGAGGCCAATCCGGCCTCGATCTCCTCGACGTCGTCAGGGTCGAGATCCGCAGCAAGCCGGAACCATTCGACCATCGCGGTGTCCGGGATGCTCATCGTCTTACCGAACATCTCTTCGGGGGCGTCCTCGACGCCGATGTAGTTACCCAGTGACTGCGACATCTTCTTGACCCCGTCGGTGCCGACGAGAAGCGGCATCGTCATGGCCACCTGAGGCTCCATCCCGTAGCGCTCCTGCACGGCCCGACCCATCATCAGGTTCCAGAGCTGGTCCGACCCACCGAGCTCGACATCAGACTGAACGGCAACCGAGTCGTAGCCCTGGAGCAAGGGGTAGAGGAACTCCATGACCGAGATGGGGCTCCCGTCGTCGTAGCGCTTGGCGAAGTCGGATCGCTCCAACATCTGCGCCACCGTGGCCGCCGAGGTGAGCTCGAGGAGGCCGGCCATGTCGAGCGTGCCCAGCCATTCCGAGTTGCGCCGGATCTCGAGATTCTCAGGAAGGAGGATCTTGCGGAACTGGCCCAGCACGTTCTCCGCGTATCCGTTGACCTCCTCGGAGGTCAGTCTCCTGCGCGTCTCGGATCGGTCTGATGGATCGCCGACCTGCCCGGTGAAATCACCGACGATGAGGACGGCGGTGTGGCCCATCTCCTGGAAATGACGCAACTTGCGGAGGACCACCGCCCACCCGAGGGTCACCGCCGGGGCGGTCGGATCCAACCCGAGCTTGACCCGGAGCGGGCGCCCCAACTCCAGCTTGGCCTCCAGGTCGTCGCCGGGGACCACCTGATCGGTGTGTCGGAGCAGGACGGAGAGTTGGTCGCCTGTGCTCATCGGCCAGGCGAGAGCAGATCCGGGAGGTCGGATCTCTTTCCGACCCCTGTCGCCGGAGTCACAGACACGAATCGCCATGGGCGATCGATCGCCTGGCTGATTCCGACCCGTGGTGTGGCCATCATCAGGGCCGGCGGCAGGCCGGGCTCCAATCGGATTGGAGAAGCTCCGTCGAACAAGAAGGTGCCGTCGTGGGAATGGTCGACTCCGAGTGCCTGGGTCAGTTTTCCTGGGCCGTTGGCCAGGTCGCGCTCGCGGCCTCGGCGCGCCCGCGCCACACCCAGCCCGTCGACGATCTCCCCACCCCTGAAGAGGATCCCCCAGCCCACACCCTCGGGTCCCGCCGCCACGTTGGCGCACCAGTGGATGCCATATGAGCGATACACGTACAACGTCCCGGGTCGCTCGAACATCGACCCGTTTCGACCCGTCCTGCCTCGATACGCGTGGGATGCCGGGTCATCGGAGCCTTTGTAGGCCTCTACCTCCGTGATTCTCGCCCTCACGGACTTTCCGCCGACTTCCGAGACCAGAAACGCTCCCAGGAGCCTCGGTGCGGCCTCTTCCGGGCTCTCCGCGAGTTGTGCCGCCAGGTCCATCTCAAGCCCCTCGCAGTCGGGCACCGAGACCCTCGGCGGCCGAGATCATGTCCTGGCGGACCGGGGAAACCTCTTCGTTGGTGAGAGTGTGGTCTGTCGAGCGCAACCGGTAGCGAATCGCCACAGCCCGACTCCCCTGGTCGACGCCTGGCCCGACGAACACGTCGAACACCCGGGCCGACTCCACCAGATCCGCGCCGGCGCCTTTGGTGGCATCGATCAACCGACCGACTGCGAGATCTGCCGGCATGAGAAAGGAGAGGTCGAAGTCGACGTGTGGAAACACCGACGGCGAAACACCGATGACCGGCGCGACCCGGGCCAGGAGGAGCTGGAGGTCGAGCTCCCCGATCGCCACCCTGCCCGGCATTTCGAAGTTCCGGATGGCGCGGGGGCTCAGCTCCCCGACATGGCCGATGATCGAGTCTCCGAGGCGCACCGCTGCCGAACGGCCGGGGTGAAAGCCGGCCGCATCTCCAGGCTCGACCTCGTAGTCGAGATGCCCAAGCACCGCCATGACATGACGGAGCACCGAGAGCGACACGTGGGCGTCGGCGGCCGGATTCTCCTGACCGAGAAGATGCGGCCCGACGCCACCCACGACCACCCAGGCCAGCGTCGATTTCTGTTGAGGGAGGCGGGGATCCTCAGACCAGGGCTCGGCCAGGAACACGCGCGCCATCTCGAAGAGAGCGACCTCCGACATCCCGTACGAGAAGTTGTGACGGGCAACGTCGAGCAAACCGGGGAGCATGGTCGGCCTCATCGTGCCTTCCTCCTCCCTGAGGGGATTGGTGACGGTCAAGAGTCGAGCCGTGTCGGTCCATCCCAGGTTGGTGAGATCGGCCTGCTTGACAAAAGGAAGTGTCACGGTCTGATGCATGCCCAGGCCCACCAGGGCCGAAGTGAGTCGCCGGGCCCTCTTCTGCTCGAGGGTCAAGCCACCGCCGGGGCCGGTGGGAAGGGTGGCGCCGAACCGCTCGTATCCGTGCAGCCTCGCCACTTCCTCGACCAGGTCTGCCGGCCGGGTCACATCGGGCCGGAAGGTCGGCACGGTGACCACCATCGGGTCGGTGCCGTCGACAGTCATGCCGAGCCGGGTCAAGATGCCGCTCACCTGATCGGTGGTGAACCCCGGCCCCAGCAAACGCTCGACGTCAGCCAGTGTCAGATCCACCTCGACCGGCTGAGTTTCGACGGCGACCTCATCGATCACTTCCCGGAGCACGCCACCGCCACCCAGCTCTACGACCATCGCCGCCGCCCGGGCGTTGGCTCGGTCAGTGAGATTGGGGTCCACCCCCCTCTCGAATCGGGTCGATGCCTCGGACATCAACCCGTGGCGACGCGACATGTACATGATCGTCGGCGGGTCCCAGGATGCCGCCTCCATCAAGACGTTCACGGTGGATCCTGAGACTTCCGAGCGAGCCCCACCCATCGTGCCCGACATCGAAGTCGGCCCATTTGCGTCGTAGATGATCAGATCATCAGCGCTCAATGTCCGCTGTTCGCCGTCGAGCGTCTCCAGGGTCTCGCCGGTCTGAGCTCGTTTGACCGTCAACCGATTGCCGGAGATAGTGTCGGCGTCGAAGGCGTGGAGAGGATGACCGAGCTCCAGCATCACATAGTTGGTCACGTCGACGATGTTGGAGATTGCCCGCATCCCTGCTTTCCGGAGTCGATGCCGCACCCAGAGGGGGGACCTTCCCACCTCGACCCCGCGAATCTCCCGGGCCGTGAATCGCCGGCAGCCAGCGGGATCCTCGATGTCGACGCTGATCGTGAGTGATCCGGACACGGTCTCGAGAGGTCGGTCGGGGATCCGGTATTCGATCTCGTAGTGAGCGGCAAGGTCCCGGGCGATCCCGACAAGCGACATCGCATCGGGTCGATTGCTGGTGATCGCCAGATCGAACACCACGTCCGGCAATTCAACGAGGTCGGCAAAAGAGGAGCCAGGAGCGGGCTCACCATCCAGAACGAGGATCCCGGTGTGGTCGTCCCCCAGCCCGAGCTCGCTCTCGGAGCAGATCATCCCGTTGGAGTCGACCCCGCGGATGGTCCGCCGACCGATCTCGAAATCACCGGGTAGCACCGCCCCGGGCCGGGCCACTGCCACATAGGCGCCGTCGGAGAAGTTCCATGCACCGCAAATGATCTGCTCGGCGCCAGACCCGGTGTCCACCTGGCACACCCGCACCTTGTCGGCGGCAGGGTGGGCTGTGATCTCCTCGACTTTCCCCACAACGACATCGGTCCACGCGGCGTCGAGGACATCGAAGGTCTCCACTTCGTGCCCGAGCATGGTGAGGACATCCGACAGCTCAGAGGGATCGGTGGTCGGCAGCTCGATGAACTCCTGGAGCCAGCGAAGAGGGACCTTCATCGGAACTGGCTCAGGAAGCGGAGGTCGTTGTCGACAAAGTGACGGATGTCGTTGATGCCGTGGCGCACCATGGCCATCCTCTCGACTCCCATCCCGAAGGCGAACCCGGAGAACCGGGACGGGTCGTAGCCGACGGCAAGGAGGACGTTGGGATCGACCATGCCGCAGCCCAGCATCTCCAGCCAACCCGCTCCGCCACAGACCCGGCAGCCGGGCTCGCCACCGTCGCAGGCGAAGCAGGAGACGGAGAGGTCCGCGGAAGGCTCGGTGAACGGGAAGAAATCGGGCCGGAGCCTCACTGAGGTATTCGGACCGAAGAACTCCCTGGAGAAATGCGCCAGGGTTCCTTTCAGGTCGGAGAACTGGATCGATTCATCGACGGCGAGCCCTTCGATCTGGTGAAAGACAGGGAGATGCGTGGCATCGGTGGTCTCCTGGCGATAGACCTTCCCGGGCACCACGACATAGACCGGTGGCTCGTGAGTCTTCATCCACCGTGCCTGGACCGGGGAGGTCTGGGTCCTGAGGAGGACCTCGTCGGCCGGGTCTCCGTAGTCGAGGTACAGGGTGTCCGATTCGAGGCGGGCAGGATGAGTCGGCGGCGTGTTGAGGGCGTCGAAGTTGTACCACCCGAGCTCCGCTTCGGGCCCGTCCGCGACCACGTAGCCGAGGCCGTTGAATATGTCCACGATCTCGTCGATGGTCTGCTGGAGCAGATGCTGCGATCCTTGTGGGAACGAATGGCTCGCCAGCGTGACGTCGATTCGATCCTCGGTGAGCCTCCTCGCCTCGTCCTCGATCTCCAGTTCGATTCTTCGTGCGGATAGGAGAGCCTGGACACTCCTGGTGACTTCGTTCAGCTTCTCTCCGACCAGCGGCCTGTCGGCCGGGTCCAAGGACCCCATCGATCTCCTCACGTCGCCAATGGAAGAGCTCTTGCCGAGGAGATCGCTTTCGACGCGGTCCAGCTCCTCGAGGGTCGCTGCGTCACTTATCGCAGTCGGAGCCTCGGCCACCACACTGTCGAGCACCGATCCGGCATCCATGTCGGCGGCAGGTTAGAAGGCTCGCTTACGCTCGCCGTACTCGGTGCCATGTATCTGTCGCCTGGACAGCTCGTAGATCACAATTCCGGCGGCCATGGCAGCGTTCAGGCTCTCCATTCCGCCAGGCATCGGGATGGTGACCTCGTGGGCGGACTGCTCCACAACGTCGGGCGGGAGACCCGGCGCTTCTTCGCCGACCAGTAGCGCATAGCGCCCCGTGGGCAGGTCGGCAGGTCTCGCCCCTCCGCTGACCACTGTGGCGACGGTGGCCAAGCCCAGGTCTTCCAGGGACTGGAGGGACTCCACCGGCATGGTATTGAGACGAAAATGCCCTCCGGCTCCTGCCCTCAGGACCTTGGGCGCCCACGGATCGGCCGTGCCTTCTGTGTAACCGAAGTCCCAGTCAAAGGCAGCGGCGGTCCGGATCATGGTCCCGACGTTCCCGGGATCGCTCAGTCCCCATGCCACGATCATGTTTCGACCGGTTGGCGGAGCGGGCGAAGGGACGGCAATGATCGCTGCCGGGCCCCTCGGCGTCCCGGTGGCGGTGACCCGGCCCAACGCGGCTGATTCCACCAGGATCAGCTCCAAGCCATGTTCCGTGGCCAACTTCACACTGACTTCGTCGTCGGGGAGGGCGAACAC
>JALDXP010000152.1:0-6618 GCA_032154885.1 Actinomycetota bacterium | reverse complement strand
TAGTGAACGAGAGCAAGCAGAACGACCTCGGCGAGTTCATCCACCAGCAGAGGGAGAGAGCCAATCTCTCGCTTCGTCGTCTGGCGGAGCGAGCCGGTATCTCCAACCCCTATCTGTCCCAGATAGAGCGCGGAATCCGCAAGCCTTCGGCTGAGATCCTGAGCCGTCTGTCGCGCGCCCTCGAGATCTCGGCGAACACCCTCTACTCCAGAGCCGGTCTCATCGACGAGGAGTTGGAGTCGCCGACGATCAACGAGGCAATCGACGCAGACAATCTGCTGAGCGCCAATGAGAAGAAACTGCTTCTCGACATGTACCGAGCGTTGATCCATTCGAATGGGTCAGTAAGACAACACACCGAACAGGAGTGACAATGAACACAAAGAACGTGCTGTATGCGGCCGTAGGTGCCCCGGTCGTCGCCGCCCGCAAGGTAGGCGTGAAGGCGAGCGACCTTCGCTCGAAGCTGACCGAGGGCGCGACCGAGTACGGCCAGGTCGCCGAGAAGGCGATCGACGGCTGGGCCGTCGAAGGTGAGAAGGTCGTGGGCCGGATCACCGATGGCAAGGTCGTCGAGGAGATCTCCTCGAAGGTCGACCTCGACCAGGCCAAGGAGCAGGTGAGCAAGCTGCGCGACCAGCTCGAGGACATGCTGGCCACCTGGAGGACCTCATTCCGGCCCGAGAAGGCGACCGAGACAGAGGCCCCGGCCAAGGCTCCTGCCAAGAAGCCTGCCGCCAAGACTGCCACCACCCCCAAGGCTTCGGCTGCCAAGACCACCACGTCGACCGCAGCGAAGACGAGCTCTGCGAAGACCAACTCGGCTCCCGCCGACAAGGTTTCCTGAGCTCACTCCTCCTCGAGAGAGGAAGGGGCCCCTTCGGGGGCCCCTTCTTCGTTACCTGAGGTTCCTGGACCCAGATATGGGCCTATGTACCTCAGGTACGCGGTAGCTCAAGCACTCGGTTCCAGCTCCCTGGCCGCCTCGATCCAGACCTCGACCATGGATTCGGTGGGGAGACGTCGCACGACCCTGCTGCTGCCGTTGAGACCGATGATCTTGGCCAGCAGGGCGGTGGGGTTGCGGCGTCTCAGATCACGCAGGGTGTCCACACCGGCAGCAGTCAGGAGCTCGGCGTACTCGGCGCCGACCCCCTGGACCCTGAGCAAATCTGCGTGATTGACCCAGAGGTGGAGGTTCTTCGAGTCGATGCCGGTCGCAGCAGCCAGCTCTGCCCTCCCCTTCCGATCTGCGGCAACCTCGATGAGGCCTTTGCTCGTCCGAACCCCGGCCTTTCGCAGCTTGGTGGCGTCCTTGTGGGCGATGCCAGCCACCTGATCGATCCGAGCCATGTGTCCCTTCAGCGCAACAGAAACAAGACATCCCGACTCTAGACCGATCAACTCATACAGCACCCGGGTGCTTGGGTCGCAATTCGACGATGTCGGTCTCGGTGTCCACGTCTCGGGGAGCGAGGTCGGAGAACCACACCTCATTGACCCAATCCGGGTGCGCCTGCCACAGGCGCTGCGCCCCCTCGTCTCCCTCGAGCGACATGAGGCGCGGCCACAAGGCGCGGTCCACCAGCACCGGGTTGCCCCAGGAATACCTGTACTTGGGGACACTCACCTGGTGGTCGGAGCGTGAATGCGAGTCGATCAAAGCCTCGACCACCTCCACCGGGACCGAAGGCTGATCACCCATGACGATCAACGCCTTGTCGACCCGGGAAAGCCGTGTCAACGCGTCGAGGGCAACCCGGATCGATGAAGCGATGCCCTCTGACCATTCCGGGTTCTCGATGACGCCGGCATCGCCGAGCTCGGTCTCATCGAGTATCCGCTCGTAGTCGTGGCCGAGGACGACCCATACCTCGTCGACGGGGAAGGCCCGTGTCCGCGCCACGACGTTGGACAGGAGGTTGGAGTCGCCCCAGGGCTCGAGCTGCTTCGATCGGCCCAGGCGACGCGAAGCGCCGGCAGCGAGCACGACGGCAGCAGTTGTCATCAGAGTCGCACCGACCGGCCTACCAGCTCCGGCTCGCGATCGTGCAGGTAACGAGTCGCGATCATCTCACCCAGGATCGCGATTGCCACCTCCCCGGCTGCCCGGGAACCGATATCTAGTCCGATCGGGCCATGGATGCGGTCCACCTGCTCAACGGTGAAGCCCGAGTCGAGAAGACGTTGGCGACGGGCGGCAGATGTCTTGGAGGATCCCATCGCCCCGATGTAGCGCACATCCGTGGGCAGGAGGAGCGGCCAGAGCGGATCCTCGAACCGTCGGTCATGGGTGAGGACAACGACGAAGGTGCGGGTGTCGAACGCGGCGCTGTCGACGACGTCGTCTGGCCACCCCACCCTCAGGTCATCCGCTCCCGGGAAACGCTCCCTCGTCACGAATGCAGGCCGTGGGTCGGCCACGACGGTGTGAAAGCCGAGCAAGCCGGCATGCTGTACCAGCTCTTGGGCGATGTGGACTGCCCCGAAGACGAAGAGTCGCGGACGCGGGGCAATCACCTCGTAGAAGAGCTCATCCTCCTCGTAAGCCAGAGTGGTGCTCGTCTCCCGCAGCATGAGAGCCAGAGCGTCCGCCCGGGCCGGGGCGACCAGTCGTTCGGGGAGGGACCCCGCAATCGCTCCGCCAGAGTGGTCGAGCACGATTTTCGACCCGGCCTCGGGACCGGCGATCACCGTGATCACCATCCCGAAGGCATCCTCGTCGATCAGGCTTCGGGTGGCTTCGAGTACCGGTGACGTCACCACGGTTCGATGTAGACCTGGATCGTCCCGCCGCAGGCCAGACCTACCGCGAAGGCGTCATCGTCAGCAATCCCGTATGTGACCAGCTCTGGCTCGCCCGTCTCGAGGACAGACATTGCCCGGACCACGACATCGTTCTCGACACAGCCCCCGGACACCGAACCTTCCATCTCCCCTTCGGAGGAGACCAGCATGAGCGAACCCGGGCCTCTAGGGGCCGACCCGTAGGCCTTGACCACAGTGGCCTTCGCCACCTTCTTGCCCTGGTTTACCCAGTGCTGCCGCTGATCCAGCGTCTCTCGCATGCGCCCAAGAGTACCGGTCGGCTCGATGGCGGCGGACTTCGCATCGGGTCACCTCCAAGCTCGTGGTGTGGACCGTCGAAGGCGCTGGCCAGCCACGGCAAACAGACGCCAGCCCGGCGAATTTGGTATCTCAGGGGTGTTGAGGAAAGCGAGTGAGCGCCCCAACGCCATGGGCGTCGAGCGGCGAAGAGACCACTATCTGATGGGTTCGCCCACCAGCCGCCACCGTTGCCTCCATGGCCGCGGCCACGATGTCGTCTACGTGGAACATGGTCGATCCGCAGACCGGGCAGCGGTTTCCGGACCGTGCCAGGAATCCGCAGGAGTTGCAGATGGAGCCCGGGCGGCCGAATTCACCAGCCACCACCAGCGTGTCGATTGCTTGGGAGTTGGAAGCCGTGAGGACCGGCGTCAGGCCGAGGACGCCCAGGCCATCGCTCCGAGCCGTGTCGCACACTCGCAGAGCCAGCGCCGACTCTCTTCGTCGCCTCACCTCGTCGGCACGTGACGCCAGCTCGACCCGTAGCGCCGGGAACGAGAGCGACTGCGGACCGGCGTGGAAGGTGGCCCGGTCGACCCGATCGAGATAGGGGTGGAGGTTCCTGCCGATCTCCTCGACGATCTCACCATGCCCTCCGATCGCCAGGTAGTCGAAGGGCCGTTCCTGGTGCTTCTCGAGGAGGATCGCCCCGGCCTCACGCCACATCCTGGTGGACACCTCATCGGCCCTGAGCCTCACGCCATGCTCCTCGTATCCCGAGAACCCGCCGTAATTGTGCTTGCCGATGTCGGCGATGAGGGGGGGACCCACTTCGTCGATGAGCTGGCCCGAGACGACGAAGACCCGAGCCTGGGAGCGGTCGGCAACGATGACTCCGGCCCGCAACGCCTTGGGCGCCGCCCTCAGGGGTCGCAGATAGGGACGGGGCCCGAGTGAGGAGACATTGGGCACCTGGTGAGCGAGTGACTCGACCGTGAAGAGACCATCGAGATCAGACGCGAAAATGGCGTAGGCCGGGGCAGCATCCACCTCTAGCTGCTCGGCGTGGTCATGGATGCGCTCGGCGTCTGCGCGGACGGACTTCTGAACCGACCGTTCCTTTGACTCCGCCGCCTCCCGCACCGGGCGCAGGAGATCGGTGAGTAGGGCGGTCATCCCGCCGGGGCTGGGTCGACCCAGGTACACCGAGATGAGCGAGCCGGAAGGGCTTCTCAACTCGGCTATCGGGTCTGCAAGCAACGGTCACCTCCCGCCTCTCAGGACCTCCCGATGCCCCGCTGACGGTGAGCCATCGAACCTACTCCACCGCCCGGTTGATGGGTCTCGATGACACCGAGCTCACAGCGATCGGCTCAATTCCGAAGTGAGGTCCTCCAGGAGCCAACCGAGGTAATCCATGATGTCCCGCTGCTCCTCGGGTAGTTGGTCGTGATCCTCCTCCACCTCTAGGCGAAACCGGGCGCCGAGGGCGAGCCTGCCTTCGTTCAGCACTCTGAGAAAGGCATCAGCCTCCTCGTTGCTCATGTGGCGCCGACCCCGCTCGTCCAGAACATGCTGGAACACCCGGCGATCCGAATTGCGCGCCGCATTCAGCTCGCCTTCCATCAGCCGCCACCACTCCTCGTTCGACTCCGGATCGTCGAGATAGACGGGTACACGGAGGCGTCGTGAGGCAGGCTCGTCGGCGGCCGCCGGGATGCCGGCGAGGAGATCGAGGATTCCCGTCAGGAAGGTTTTCTCATCATCGGTGAGATCGACATCGATCCCACCGCGGGTCGACTTGAACCGGCGCTGCATCAATGCTCCATCGTGGCCCACAGCCCGTGACCGTGAAGCCGGTAGCAGTCGAGCTCGGCCTTCTCGCGGGGCCCATCGGACACGGTGGCCCGCCCCTCGTGATGCACCTGGAGCATGAGCACCGTTGCCTTGGGCTCGTCGTAACCGAAGAGCTTGCGCAGCACATATACGACGTACGACATCGTGTTCACCGGATCGTTCCACACGATGACCTGCCAGGGCCGGTCGATGTCCTGGTCCTGACCGGTATCAGGGTGGATGACGGGTGCTGGATGAGAGATCACCTGGGCGCGATCGTAGGCCAAATTCCCGGCCATTCACTCGTCAGCAGGGCCGGCCAACGCCTCGAGGAGTGCCTCCCGGCATGCGGTCACTGCGACGGAGAACCCGGGATCGGAGTAGGGGATCTCGGCGATCGGGAACGGGGAACCGATGCCTGTGAAGCCGGGCACCGGGTCGGGGAAATCCTCGACTCCGAGATCGACCATGCATTGGCTGAACTCCTGAAGCTGCTCGAGAATGGCCTGACGGAGGACGTCGTCGTCTCCCAGGTCGAGCGCCCCTGTCTCGAGGTGCTCAGAGCACAGCGAGACCGCCTCGGCGGTGGCCGGGTCGCCGAAGTCCAACGTGGCCATCACCCAGTCGAGTCGGGGATGGCCCGTGGCGTCCAATGGGATTTCCTCGATCTCGATCTCCCTCTCGGCGAGACAAGTGCGAAACGCCTCCACCGCAACGTTGGACAGAACCGTCGTGGTCGTCGTTGGTGGGGTCGTCGTTGTCGTCGCCGGTGCACCAGTGGCCGAGGGCGCATCGGGATCTGCGGTGCACCCGGCCAGGAGGACCACGAGCAGCAGAGCGAGGACCGACCGTCGGATCACTCGCTCTCGACGGTCTGACCTTCAGCGGCGCTCTCCGTGAGACCGTCGGCGAGGATCATCGCCAGGTCCCGGACCCGCACGTCATCCCGGCCCAGTTCCTTGACCCCGTCATCGAGCATCACGAAGCAGAACGGGCAGGCAACTGCGATCTCGTCGGCACCGGTGGCCAGAGCCTCCTCGGCCCGCTCGATGTTGATCTTCTTACCGGTCTGCTCCTCCATCCAGAATCGTGCGCCTCCCGCACCGCAACACAGCGCCCTTGTGCCGTGACGGGGCATCTCGACCAGCTCCATCGATCCCGATGCGGCCACCTCCCTCGGGGCCAGATAGATGTCGTTGTGCCTGCCGAGATAACAGGGGTCGTGATAAGCGATCTTCTTGGCGACGCCGTCGGATTGCACCGGGGCCTCGAGCCGGCCCTGGGTCAACAGCTCCGCCAACAGCTGGCTGTGATGAACAACTTCGTAATTGCCCCCGAGCTGGGGGTACTCGTTGGCGATCGCATTGAAGCAGTGGGCGCACTGAGTGATCACCCTCGTGACACCGATCTCCTCGAAGGTTGCGATGTTCTCCAGGGCCAGCTGTTGGTAGACGAGCTCGTTGCCGGCACGCCGGGCCGGGTCCCCGGTGCACGCCTCCCGTGCCCCGAGAATGGCGAAGTCGATACCGGCGCGATGGAGGAGCCGCGCCAGCGAGACCGACACGGCGGTGTTGCGATCGTCATACGACCCGGCACACCCGACGAACCAGAGGTAGTCGGCCGTGTCCTTCCCGTTCTCGCCGAAGACCGGCACCTCGAAGTCGAGCTCCTTCGTCCAGTCGCCTCGGGCCTGGCGGCTCAGGCCCCAGGGGTTGGCCTGATTCTCCATGGAGA
>JALDXP010000151.1:0-6633 GCA_032154885.1 Actinomycetota bacterium | reverse complement strand
GTGAGGCGGTTCGATCCGCCTCACGTGAGACCCAGATCGACCAGCAACGCCTCGACTTCGAGCGTCTCTACGAGGTGAGCGCCACTCTGGCCCGGGCCGAGTCCTTGGCCGAGATCGTGCCCCATCTCGTTGGCACAATCTGCAAGTACCTGGATGCCCAGGTCGGCGTTGTCCTCCTCTACAACCCGGAGCGCCACCGTCTGGAGGTGATGAGCCCGATCTGGGTCAACGGGTACCCCCTGGAAACCGATCCGATTGTCCTCGACGTGGCGTCGCCCGCGATCGTGGCCCAGGTGTACCGATCGGGCCGCCCGTTCTTCGTCCGAGACATCGACCAGGACACAGACGCTCACGTCCTCCTCAGGGAGCTGGGGCTGCGCCAGGCCCTGGTGGCACCGTTGAAGGTCGAGAACCTGCGGGTGGGCGCCATCATCGTCGGGGACCCCTATGTGGGCACCTTCAACGAGGACCAGCTCGACCAGCTCGGCTCCTTGGCGGCTCCGGCCGGCCTCGTTCTGTCTCAGATCGGGCGATACGAAGCGCAGGCAGAGATGACGAGACGTCTGGAGGAGGTGGCCCAGATGAAGACCGACTTCGTGTCCACCGTTAGCCACGAGCTCCGCACCCCCCTCACCTCCATCATCGGTTCGCTGGACACCGTCAATCGGCCCGAGCTGGCCCCGACCCAGGTCGCAGCGCAACAACTTCTGTCCACGGCACGTCGCCAGGCGGGCCGGCTCCAGCGTCTGATCGACGACTTGCTCGTGGTGTCCCGGATCGACCGGGGGGCCATACCGGTCCATCTCGAGCCGGTACCACTCAAACTGGCCTTCGAGGAGGTGAACCGGGTGGTCTCGATCGAGCCGACCTTCACCATCGAGCCCCCAGACCTCACCGTCGAGGCCGACCGCGATCATCTCACACGGATCTTGATCAACCTGGTGGAGAATGCCGCCAAGTACGCGGTCGGGAGCGCGGTCGAGCTCTATGCCTGGGAGCGTCCCAACAAGGCTGTGATCGCGGTCGTCGACCACGGGCCCGGCATCCCCGATGACGAGAGGGAGCGGGTCTTCGAGCGTTTCACGCAGATCGACCAGTCCGACACCCGGTCGAAGGGCGGGACCGGTCTCGGTCTCTCCATCGTCAAGAGCCTGGCCGAGGTGATGTACGGGGCGGTGCGTGTGGAAGCCACCGAGGGCGGCGGAGCCACCTTCGTGGTCGAATTGCCCCTGGCGCGCGCCCTCCAGAAAGTCGAGAGCCGCTAGTCGGTTCGCTCGCCCCCCGACGCGATGGCGTGAAAGCCACCGTCGACATGAACCACCTCGCCGGAGGTCATCGGCGCCCAGTCACTGAGAAGCACGCACACCATCCGAGCCACTGGATCGGGGTCCGACCCATCCCAGGAGAGAGGCGCACGCTCCTTCCAAACGCGATCGAAGGCATCGAAGCCGGGGATCGACTTTGCGGCAACCGTGCTCAGTGGTCCCGCCGACACCGCATTGACCCTGACCCTGTGTGGGCCGAGGTCACGCGCCAGATACCGGGTCACGCTTTGCAGAGCGGATTTGGCCACACCCATCCAGTCGTACGCCGGCCAGGCTTGCGAATTGTCGAAGTCGAGCGTCACCAATGCCCCGCCCTCCGTCATCAGGGGAAGAAGGGCGACGGCCAGTGTCTTGTAGGAGAAAGCCGACGTCATGAAGGCGGTCTGGGCCGATTCGGGCGGAGTGTTGAGGAAGTTTCCCCCGAGGGCGTCTTCGGGAGCGAACGCAATGGCATGGAGGGCCCCATCCACACGCCCCCACCGTTCCCCGAGGTCCGACATGAGTGACGAGACCTGATCGGCATCGTTGATGTCAAGCTCCAACACGGGGCACGGCGCGGGTAGTCGCTGCACCGATCGCTCGGTCAAACGCAGACCTCGACCGAAACCGGTGACGACGATCTCGGCCCCCTCCTCCTGGGCGATCCGGGCCACATGCCAGGCGATCGAGTCGTCGGTGAGGACCCCGGTGATGAGGAGTTTCTTGTTCTCGAGCAACATCGCGACCTCCTTAGAAGTTGCCGCCAAAGGTGAGGATCCCCCTGATGGCGAGCCCCATTGTGAACAGAAGCAGCAGGCCGTAATACAACGCCGGCCGTTTGCGGAACTGGGACCGATAGATGTAGGCGAACGAGAAGGTCACCGCGATTACGACGCCATAGAAGACGTGCTGGTTACCCGGATCGACTCCGCCATTGGCCACGATCACCCCGATCACGATCTGGAGGAGGAGGGCCGAGATCGCCAGCCCGACGCCGTAATAGAAGGCCCGTGGCGGGGGCTCGCGACGTCTGATCAAGATCCCCCAGAGTCCCACGATCCCGCTGATCCCGGCCGCGATGTACCCCCAGTTGGTGTGGAAATCGCTCAACAAAATGAGCATAGGGACCGGTGCAAATGACCCGTCGTCACCTGTACAATTGATTCAGGAGGCTGGTGAATGTTCGAAGCGGTGGAGTTCACGGAGGTCCGCGGAAGTGACGAGCCCGATCAGCGGGTGATCGGCACCTTCCCGGACGAGATCGGTGCGGTAGAGGCAGTCCGGTCGGCCAAGACAGAGTTCGTCGAGTCCGGTTCGGAGGATTTCGCCTGGTGGGTGGTCCGTCAACCCGGAGCCACTCTGGCGCAGTTCATCTCCGATTCGAAGAGCGACAAGGAATTCATCGTCGATCTGACGACGGGTCAGCTGATCGAGGTCTGACCCTCCAGGACCAGGCGCCACTCGCCGTCCCTAGGCTTGCCCTGTGGCTGAACCTGCTGTCCCGGGCACGGAGCAGGTGCGCACCGCCGAGGTGATCGCCGCTGCCTGTCTGGCCACCGACCTGGGGATGGCCTTCCCCTTCGAGCACGGGCTTCAAGCGACTCTCGTGACATGTCGGCTGGCCGAGCTTTTGTCAGTCGGCTCGGAGACAATGGCGGAAGCGTTCTATGTCAGCCTTCTCATGTACTCGGGCTGCACCACCGACTCCGATCTCCACCTCGCCATCTTCGGCGGCAGTTTGTCAGAGCACATGACGCCGCGACAGTTCGGGTCGTCATTCGAAAGCCTCGGCGGGGTGATGCGTGCGTTGCCGGACCCGGATTCGGGCGCCTTGAGCAGCGGCCTCGAGATCGCAGCCCGCTTCCCCAAGGCAGCGAGATTCCGCCGCGATCATTTCACCGCCTTGTGCGAGGTGGCCGAGATGCTGTCGGAACGGCTCGGGTTGCCGCCGTCGGTCAATGGCATCTTCGCCGACCTCACCGAGCGCTGGGATGGCAAAGGCGTCCTTCGCCGAAAAGCCGGTGACGAAATCCCGATGGCGCTCCGGATCGTGTCCGTGGCACGGGATGCCGCATATCAGGCCATGCTCGGTGGTGATGAGCACGCGGTACGGGTGGTCCGGGAGCGGGCCGGCCATGCCTTTGACCCCGAAGTCGCCGACGTGCTCTCCCGGCACGCCTCGGAAGTCTTGACGATCGGCGGGGACACGTCGACGGTCTGGACATCCGTGCTGCAAGCCGAGCCGAAACCCCATCTAACCCTCGATGCCAATGGGCTCGACCGCGCCCTCGGCGCCCTGGGCGATTTCGCCGATCTGGTCTCCCCGTCACTGGCGGGCCACTCATCGGGTGTTGCCCGATTGGCCACTGAGGCGGCAGCCGACCTCGGCATGGCACCGGCCGAAGTGTCGAGTGTCCGAAGGGCAGGCCTGATCCATGACATCGGCCGGGTTGCGATCCACCCACGTGTCTGGCAGAAGAAGAGCTCGCTAACGGCCGACGAGTGGGAACAAGTACGGCTCCACGCCTATCACACCGAGCGGGTCTTCAGCCGTTCTCCACTTCTCGAGCCGGTGGCGGCCATCGCCTGTCGACATCATGAGCGTGTCGACGGGTCTGGGTATCATCGGGGCATCGGCGCCACGTCTCTGGATCCGATGACCCGTCTCCTCGCGACCACGGACGCATTCCATGCGATGATGGAGCCAAGGGACCATCGCCCGGCGCTGACTCCGGCGGATGCACGCGATCTGCTTCTCGAGGAGGTGTCGACCGGTCGCCACGACGGGGAGATGGCCGTCGCAGTGTTGCGCGCCGCCGGTCAGCAATCCCCCCCGGTGGAGCGTCCTGCCGGCCTCACCGAGCGCGAGGTGGAGGTGATCGGGCTCCTGGCGCGCGGTCTGCAGACCAAGCAAGTCGCCCAGACGCTTCAGATCTCGACAAAGACGGCCGACAGGCATATCCAAAACGCCTATCGCAAGATCGGTGTCTCCACCCGGGCCGCCGCCACGCTCTACGCCAGCGAACACGGCCTGGTGAAATGGGGAGAACTCCCGATATCACCCTGAAGGCACAGGTCGTACGGTCGATGCATGGCTACGAAGCATCGACTGACCTCAGCAACAGTGTTCAGCCTGACGCTCTCGATCGCCGTCATCGCCACTTCGGCACCCACTGACACAAGCCTTGGAACCCCGTCCTACTGGCCGTGGCTCCTGACCGGTCTGCAGGTACTCGCCCTCTGGTCGGCAGGGCGGGGGCGGTGGTGGGGGTGGCTACTGGGCGGGGCGGTGCAGCCGGTGTGGATCGCCTATGCCCTGGTCACCGGTCAGCTCGGATTCGTGCCGGGCTGCCTGGTGTCGGCCTGGGTTCAGACCGCCACTTTCATGCGACAAGGAACGAGAGGAGAGGATCATGATCAGTCACGAGTCGATCGGTACCGTCGTCATCGGAGGTGGTCAGGCCGGGTTGTCCGTCGGATATCACCTGCAGCGTCTCGGAGTGCCGTTCGTCATCCTCGACGCCGAGGAGCGAATCGGTGGCGCCTGGCGGAGCCGGTGGGACTCGCTCCGCCTGTTCACCCCGGCCCGGTATGACGGTCTCGATGGCATGCCGTTCCCCGCTACCGGGCACACCTTCCCGACCAAGGACGAGATGGCCGACTACTTGGAAGAATACGCCAGCGGGTTCGCCCTCCCAGTGAGGAGCGGGCAAAGAGTCAAGAGACTGTCGAGTGATAGCGGCTCCTTCGTCATCGAGACGGATGACTCACGGTTCGAGGCGAACAACGTCGTCGTCGCCATGTCGAGTTGGCAGAAGCCAAAGATCCCCGGATTCGCAGCGGAGCTGAGATCCGAGATCACCCAGATCCATAGCTTGGGCTACCGGAACCCATCCCAGCTTCAAGAGGGCCCTGTCCTGGTGGTCGGCGCCGGCAATTCGGGGGCGGAGATAGCGATGGAAGCCGCGCGCAGCCATGAGACTGTGCTCTCCGGGCCTGACACCGGTCATGTCCCCTTCAACATCGAGAGCAACGTCGGGCGGTTGCTGGTCCCGGTAGTGCTGCGGTTCCTCTTCCATCGTGTTCTCACCATGAGCACGCCGATCGGCCGGCGAACCTTGGCGAAGGCGATCGACTCAGGGCAGCCACTGGTGCGAACGAAGCCCCGGGACCTGGTCGATGCGGGGATTGAGCGGGCGCCCCGGGTTACCGGAGTCGAGGACGGATGGCCGGTGCTAGAGGATGGTCGTGTCCTCCATCCGGCCAACATCATCTGGTGCACCGGGTTCGACCCCGGCTTCTCCTGGATCGAACTCCCCGTCTTCGAATCTGGGCGTGTGAACCACGATCGAGGTGTGGTCGCGGAGGTCCCCGGTCTGTACTTCGTGGGCTTGAAAGGGCTCTATTCCGTGTCCTCGGCAGAGGTGCACGGTGTCGGCCGCGACGCAGAGCGAGTGGCGGGACTGATCGCGTCGTCAGTCTCGGACCAGGATCTGGCCGCTCGGGCCACGGCACGTCAGTGAGCGCGGAGCGGGTCCTTGTTGTCGGCGGCGGGCTGGCCGGCCTGAGTGTGGGCATCGCCTTGACTCGAGTCGGCTTCGAGGTGAAGGTCGTCGAGAAGACCGAGCAGTGGGGCGAGGTCGGCGCAGGGATGTATCTACCTGGCAACGCACATCGGGCGATGCAGGCTTTGGGTCTCGGCCACGTCGTTCGAGATCGCAGCTTCCAGATCAAGCGCCAGGTCTTCAGGGATCACACCGGGCGGACCCTGGCCGATGTCGACCTGCAGGACATCTGGGGAAGCACGGGACCGTGCTTGGCGATCACCCGGGCCGACCTGCACGACGCGCTCCGGGAGGCCGCATCCGACGTCGACCTGCATCTGGGCGTCGAGGTCACGGCAATCGACCAGGATGGCGACTCCGTGAGGGTCGACTTCACCGACGGCAGCAATGGCGAATTCGACGTGTTGGTGGGCGCTGATGGCCTCCACTCTCATATCCGCCAACACATGTCAGGGACTGAACCGAGTCCGGTGGGCCAGGTCAGCTGGCGGTTCATCGTCAACCGTGACTCCGGCCTGAGCAACTGGACCGTCATGCTCGGTGGCACACGGACATTTCTGGCAATCCCCCTCGGCGGAAGCCGCATCTACTGCTATCTCGACCTGTCGAGACACGACGGCACGGACCCGACCCATGGGGACCCTGGCCTTCTCGAAGACCTGTTCGGCGATTTCGACGCCCCGGCCCTTGACCTGATTCGGGCAGCTGCGAAAAACCCTGTCCACTTCGGCCCCATCGAAGAGGTTGCCACGGACGATTGGGTG
>JALDXP010000150.1:0-6637 GCA_032154885.1 Actinomycetota bacterium | reverse complement strand
GATGCCGGCCCGGAGCGAGGAGCGCAGAGACCATCTCCTTGAGCACGGCGTTCTTTGCCCCCAGCACGCCAACAGTTCCCTGGAGACGCGCTCCGCCCTCGACAACCAACCTGGACATTGAGGCGAATGTAGTTAGGTATGGCGGCAATCCCATGCAGGGCCGGGGTGGGCGGTCTGGCTACCCTGCCGCCCGAGATGAGAATCGCACTCGGATCCGATCATGCCGGATTTCCCTTGAAAGAGCACCTGTCGACATGGCTGGCCGAATCCGGTCATGCCGTCTACGACCTGGGCACCCACTCCGCCGAGCCGGTCGACTACCCGGACTATGCGGCCGCCGTGGCGCAGGCCGTCTTGGACGGCCGAGCCGACAGGGGAATTCTCATCTGTGGATCCGGCGCAGGCGCTGCCGTGGCCGCCAACAAACTCCAGGGGATCAGGGCGTCAATTGCCCACGACACCTACACCGCCCATCAGATGGTCGAGCACGACGATGTGAACGTGCTCAGCCTGGGGTCACGAGTGATCGGCGAATCGCTGGCAGAAGAGCTGGTCACGACGTTCCTCGAGGCACGGTTCTCGCGCGAGGATCGGCACGTGAGACGTCTGGAGAAGATCAGGTCCCTGGAGGCCTGATCGGCGTGTTTCCTCCCCCGTAGGGGGGAGGTGGCCCGCAGGGCCGGAGGGGGTTACTGACCCCCAGATTGGGCCAACGCCACCAACTGATCGAGGCCTGCGGTGCCGATCTCACCCGACACCCGACCCAGATTGTTGTTCTCACCGTCGAGCACGACGTAGAAGGGGGTTCCGGCCATCCCGTAGTTGCCCGCCACGACGCCGATCTCGTCATCCATGATCACGGGAGCGGTCCAACCCTCCTCCTCCAGCCAGTCCTGAGGTGGCCAGTTGGGCCGCAGGCGGTCGGTCGAGGTGGCCACGGAGATCAATTCCACATCGTCTGGCAGATTGCCGTCGTTGATCCAAGTCTGGATGACTGGCACCTCGGCCTGACAGTGGGGGCACCAATGGGCGAGGAAGACGAGGATCTTGGGTGTCCCGTCGGGCTCGATCGTGACCGGGTTTCCCTCCCAGTCGGCGCCTTCGACGGTCGGCGCCGTGAGACCGACCGAGACATCCTCCTGACCTGCGGCGTACACCGGCAGCGGGTCTCCGGTGACGGTCGGGTCGCCGTAGCCGAGGCTCTCGTCCACAGGCTCCTCGCCGGCGATCGAAATGGCCAGGGCGACGATCAGACCAAGACCAACTATCCCACCGAGGATCCACCACAAAGTGGAGTAGCTCTTCGTGTCCTTGGTACCGGGCTTGGGTTTCTTGGTCGCGGTCATTCGGAGGCTTTCGTGTAGAAGGCGAGTAAGACGGCGATAACGATAAACCCGACGCCGGCCATAAACGGCAGGTCCATGAAGCCGAACATCTCGATGCTGCGGGCCGAGCAGGGGACGGCGGGGTCACACGACCCGCCCTCGAGACTGGGGAAGAACTGGACGAAGTTGTGATAGATGGAGATGGCGAGCCCGATCAGAGCGAGGGGCAGGCCATAGAACCTGACCACCGCCTCTCGTCGGATCGCCCCCACCAGCAGCACGATGGTCAGCGGGTACATGGCTATTCGCTGGAACCAGCAGAGACGACAGGGCACATAGTGGAACGCCTCTGAGTACAACAGAGATCCCACGGTGCAGACAAGGGCGACGGCGAAGGCGAGCCAGATCGCCTTGTCGCCGAGCAACGTCGCCGCCTCGGGCCCCTTGACCGCTCGATAAACGAGGAGACCGATCGCCCCGGCCAGGGCGACCAGGGTGAGGATGGCGAAGAGGTTGTTGAAGACGAGGATGGTCTCGGCCGACATGTGCCTTCCTGGCTGGCAGTCCCGACCGGATTCGAACCGGCGTTTCCGGCTTGAAAGGCCGGCGTCCTAGGCCACTGGACGACGGGACCTCGCGGTCAGGACAGGTTAACGGGTGGCACGGACCTACCCCCTAACCGGCAAGCTCTCTCAGCGCCTGTTCCAGACGCGCCAGCGTCTTCTCCTTGCCCAGGGCGGCGAGAGACTCGAACAACGGTGGGCTCACCGACGTGCCAGTAACAGCCACCCGAAGAGGCTGGAGACCTTTGGCCGCGCCGAGGCCCAACTCCTCCAACATGTCCCGCAAGACCGATTCGATGTCAGAGGCGGCCCAGTTGTCGACCGAAGCCAATCGCGCCCGGGCAGTCTTCAGGATCTCAGGCACCCCATCCTTGACCATCACCTTTTGCCAGGCCGCCTGGTCGTACGCTTCGAAGTCGTCGAACAGGAACACCACCTGCTCACCTGCCTCGGGAAGGAAGCGGGTCCTCTCCTGCACCAGATCGGACACCTCCTCGAACCGGGACCACTCCTCTTCATCGAGGTTGCGCCCGACTGCCGCCTCGACGTAGGGCCGGGCCATGACCCGAAATTCCTCGGGGTCTGTCGCCCGGATGTACTCCCCGTTCATCCACGACAGCTTGTCGGGGTCGAAAACGGCCGGATTGCGAGAGACATCGATCAGGTCGAAAGCGGCGATCGCCTCGTCCCTGGTGAAGATGGTCCGGTCGCCGTCGATCGACCAGCCGAGAAGTGACAGATAGTTGAAGACGGCATCAGGTAGATACCCCTCATCGCGATAGGTGGACAGGGACTCGGCGCCGTGGCGCTTCGACAGCTTCTTGCCGTCGGTCCCGAACAGAAGCGGGAGGTGGGCGTACGCCGGCTCGCCGGCTCCGAGCGCCCTGGTGATGAGGATGTGCTTCGGGGTCGAGGGAAGAAGGTCCTCGCCACGGGCGACGTGGGTGATCTCGTAATCGACATCGTCCACGGTCGACGCCAGGTGGTAGGTAGGGGTGCCGTCGCTCCGCAGGATCACGAAGTCGTCGATGTCACGCGCTTCGAAGCTGATCTCGCCCCGAACCAGGTCCTCGAAGACCACAGGTTGGTCCGGGGGGACCGAAAGCCTGACTGCACCCTCGGCGACCAAGTTCTCGGGACGCCTGATGTAATGACCCGGGTGCAGATGCTCTTCCTCTGCTCGGCGGCGAAGCGCCTCGAGCTCGTCGGGCGAGCGGTTGTCGTAGTAGGCCGCTCCCGAGGCCACGAGGCCAGCGGCCGCCTGCTGGTACCGCCCATAACGGCTGGACTGCCGGTAGTCGCCATGCGGCCCACTCACTCCGATTCCCTCGCCCCAGTCGAGCCCGAGCCATCGGAGCGAGTCGAGGATGTCCTCCTCGAAGGCGGCGGTCGATCTCTCCCGATCGGTGTCATCGATCCTCAGGATGAACGTCCCACCGTGATGCCTCGCAAAGAGCCAGTTGAAGAGGGCCGCACGAGCCGTCCCGACATGCAGGTGCCCCGTGGGTGAGGGAGCGACCCTCACGCGGACCGTCATCGCGCCGCCACGACTCGATTCTGAAGGACCCCGATCCCGTCGATCTCGACTTCCATCAGGTCGCCAGGCTCGACTTTGCTCACCCCCCCAGGCGTGCCGGTGAGAATCACGTCACCGGGAAGAAGCGTCATCACCGCGGTGACGAACTCGAACAACTCTGCTACTCCAAAGACCATGTCCGAGGTGAAACCCGCCTGACGGACGTCGCCGTTAACCCGGCAAATCACCGCCAGCTTCTCCAACGGGTCCAGCTCCGTTTCGATGGCCGGGCCCAGAGGGCAGAAGGTGTCGAATCCCTTGGCCCGGGCCCACTGTCCATCCTTTCTCTGTAAGTCGCGAGCGCTCACATCGTTGGCTGCCGTGTAACCCAGGATGTAGGCAGAGGCGTCCTCGGCTTTGACATGACGCGCCACCCGGCTGACCACCACAGCCAGTTCGGCCTCGTGGTGGACGTTCTCCGAGATGGTCGGGAGGACGACGTTGGCATCCGGACCGACCACCGAGGTCGCCGGCTTCAGGAAGATGATCGGCTCTTCAGGGGTCTCGACCTGCTGCTCGGCGGCGTGATCCTCGTAGTTGCGACCGACAGCCACCACCTTGGAGGGGAGAACCGGTGCCAGGAGGTGGGCGCTTTCCCAGGGAATCACCGTCTCGGTCGGCTCCCAGGCGACGAAAGGAGAGCCGATATAGACCAGCACCCCCTCGACGTCGGCCACCCCATAGGCGATGTCGTCCCCGGCTTTGATGCGGACGAGCTTCATGGTCCGAAAGCTACCGGTGCTTTTCGGATGCCCCCGAGGCGGCCAGCAGGCCTCGGATCTCGTCGGGCTTGCGGATGATGAGGTCGCGTTCCACCTCGCCGGTCGCCGTCTGTCCCGGTCTCCCCTCGTGAGGCACCGCGGCCTTCCAGCGTTCACGCCTCTCGAGGACCTCCTCAGACGGGTCATACCCATAGCCGCACAAGGCCAGTGCAACCTCTATGTCCTCCGGCACCGGGCCTCGCCCCAGTGCACCGGCTCTGGCGATGGTCAGAGCGGCGACCACGGACCTGAGGTCGGGATCATCGTCGGGCAGATCTGCTGCGTTGACCAGCCGCCACCCCCAGCCACCGTCGGGGGTCGTCTGCCCGAAGCGGCCTCCGGCGGGGACCTCGTCCGGCGAGATGGGGATCCCGGGCTTGATGCTCGGCCGCCACCGGCGCGCGGCAGGAGGCTGGAGCGCAGTGCGCGGCCGGTCGGACTCCGTCAATTCGATATTGGGCTGTTGGCCCATCAGATGAAGCTGAGCCAGTGGCGGTACTCGGGGATCTTGGCCGCGACCAAATCGGAGAACAGGTCCTGCGCCTTCCGGGTGACCGGGCCGGGCTCACCGGGGCCGACCACACGACCGTCGACCTCACGGATCGGCGTCACCTCGGCCGCAGTTCCGGTCAGGAAGACCTCGTCTGCGGTGTAGAGGCTCCCCCGGGCCAGGTCGGTTTGGACGACCTCGACACCCTCGCCGGTGAGCAATTCGATCACCGTGTTACGTGTGATTCCCTCGAGGATCCCCGAGGAGACCGGCGGGGTGTAGACCACGTCATTGCTGGCGATGAACAGATTCATCCCGCTCCCCTCGGAGACGAGGCCCGCGTCGTTGAGCATGATCGCTTCGTCGTACCCGGCACGAAGAGCCTCCTGCTTGGCCAGCACCGAGTTGAGATACTGGCCGGAGCCCTTGGCTGTGGGGATGAAGCTGGTGTGAGAGATCCGACGCCAGCTCGAGACCATGGTGGTGATGCCCTTCTCGACACCGTCGTCTCCCAGATAGCTGCCCAGGTAGAACGCGGCCATGTAGTTGTGCACCGGGCTGCTCTTCGGGTTGATGCCGAATGCGCCCGATCCATAGAAGACGAAGGGGCGGATGTAGGCGGACTCCAGCTGATTCACCCGGAGGAGCTCGAGACAGACCTCGTCCATCTCCTCGGCGCTCTCCTTCATCGGGAGGCCATAGGCCCGGGCCGAGGCGACCAGCCGCACCATGTGGTCGTGGAGACGGAATACGGCGGTTCCCTCGGGTGTCTTGTAGGCGCGAATGCCCTCGAAGACACCGGTTCCGTACTGGAGGGAATGTGACAGAAAGTGGACGGTGGCGTCGTCCCAGGGGACGAACTCACCATCAACCCATATCTTGCTTGCCGGTTCCATCACTGAAGGCTAACTGGTGTCCACCGGAGCGAAACCTGATTCGCGTTTGCGGTAGGCAGTGGTTGAATCGAATCATGGGTGAGAAAGCCTCGGACCGCACTCAGGTGATCGACTGGCTGCTCGACGGGGATCCCGCCATCAAGTGGCAGACCATGCGTGATCTGGTGGGAGCGGAGGAAGGAGTCTGGAAGTCGGAGCAGGAGCGCGTCGGCGTCAAAGGCTGGGGGGCGAGGCTGCTCGATCATCAGGACGACGACGGGCGCTGGACCCCCAGGCTCTATGGCAAGAAGTGGATCTCGACGACATACACCATGGTGCTGCTGAGGAGGATGGGCCTGCCCCGCTCCGATCCGAGAGCACTCAAGTCGTGCCAGCTGTTCTTCAAGGAGGGCTTGGGTACCCGCCGCAACAGTGAGACCTGCATACATTCGTTGGTCCTCGGACTTCTCTATTGGTTCGACGTCGACGACGCGCAACGGGAGCCTGTTCTCGAATATCTGCTCGCCAAGCAGTTGGAGGACGGCGGTTGGAACTGCGACGTGCGATCGAGGCATGGCTCCTTTCACACCACGTCCTCGGCCCTGGAAGCACTGCGCGAGTGCGCGGTCGCCGGTACCTCCCGGAAGAATGACATCGAGGCGGCTGAGGGGCGGGGCCGGGAGTTCTTCCTCGAGCACAGGATGTTCCGCTCTCATCGGACCGGGAAGGTCGTCAACGAACGATTCCTGCGCTTGTCCTTCCCTCCCCACTGGCACTTCGATGTGATGCGCGGTCTCGATTACTTTTGGTCCGCTGGGAGCCTGACCGACCCCCGGCTCCAGGACGCGATCGATGTCCTGGTCGAGAAGCGGGATGAGGACGGGCGTTGGCCACTTCAGCAGCGCTGGCCCGGCGAGATGTGGTTCGAGATGGAGACGGTCGGCGAGGCGAGTCGATGGAACACCCTGAGGGCGATGCGAGTCCTCGAAGGGTGGGGCGGCGAGAAGTAGCCTCGCCGCCGATGCACCGACTCATCGCCTCTCTGTT
>JALDXP010000149.1:0-6675 GCA_032154885.1 Actinomycetota bacterium | reverse complement strand
TGGCCGATGTGCAGCTCCCCCGACGGATAGGGATACATGGCCACGTTGTAGAACTTGGGCCTGGTCGAGTCCTCGGTGGTGTGAAACACGCCCTCCGACTCCCATCGGTCCTGCCATTTCGCTTCGATCGCCCGGTGGTCATACGACATCACGGCCAAGGGTAAATGGGTTCCGGGTGGTGAGTGGTGAGTCATGGGTGGAGATTGGGCCAGACTTGCGCGCGGCCGGATCGAAACCGGTAGCGTGGGTGGCGTCGCGGGGTTGGCGTGCCCTTCGCCGCGGCCTAAACCCAACAAGGGAGGAAGTAAGTATGAAACGAATGCGCTGGTTGGCGCTCGTTGCAGTACTCGCCCTCATCGCCGGCGCTTGTGCCAGCGAGGGCGGTGACGAGTCGACGACCACCGCGGGTGATGAGGCGACAACGACGGCTGCGGAAGGTTCGACCACTTCGGTGGCGACCACCGAGGCGCCGTCGGAATTGCTCACACTCGACTCGGGGGGTTGTGATTACGGGGGCAAGATCAACAAGATCGAAGCCACTTCGGCATCCGAGGTGGTCTTCACCCTGTGCGCAGCGGACCCGGCATTCCTGGTGAAGATTGCGTTCGTCCCGTTCTCCATCCAGCCATCCGAGCACCTCGAGGCCACCGGCGGCTCCCCGCTGGAGAATCCAGTCGGCACAGGCCCGTTCATGCTCCCCGAAGGGGGCTGGGCACGTGGATCCGAGATCGTGTTCGAGGCGAACCCCGACTATTGGGGCGAGGCTCCGGCGTTCGACACCCTGGTCTTCCGCTGGCGTGAGGACAGCACCGGGCGGATCACCGAGTTGACCTCGGGCAACGCAGACTTCATCACCAACCTCGCGGCCAGCGACTACGCCGGCATAGAGGGCGATGCCAATCTGCAATTGCTCGTCGACAACAACCCGAACGTGTTCTACGTGGGGTTCAACAACCAGTTCCCGCCATTTGACAACCCACAGGTGAGACAAGCGATCGCGCTGGGCATCGACCGACAGAGGATCATCGACACCTTCTACCCGGAGGGGTCGGAAGTGGCCACCCACTTCACGCCTTGCATCCTGGAGAACGGTTGTGAGGGCGCAGCGTTCCCTGACTTCGATCCCGAAGCGGCACGTGCGCTACTCGCTGAGGCCGGATTCCCCGATGGGTTCGAGACAACGATCACGCTCCGCGACGTGTTCCGGGTCTATCTGCCTGAGCCGACGGCGGTGGCCGAAGACATCCGGGCCCAGTTGTCAGAGAATCTGGGGATCGAGGCCACGGTCGAGGTCATGGAGTCAGGCGCGTTCATCGAGGCGACGGCCGCCGGCCAGGTGGAGGGAATCCACCTCCTGGGTTGGGGCGCCGACTACCCGCACGTGACGAACTTCCTCGACTATCACTTCGGTGGCATCAACGTCCAGTTCGGTGCCATGAACCCGGACATCTCGGCAGCAGTGATTGAAGGATCGGGGATCGTCGACCCTGCTGAGGCACAGCCTGTCTATGCCCAGATCAACGACCTGCTGGTCGAGGACGTGCCAATGGTCCCAATCGCTTGGGGAGCCGCGGCAAATGCCGGGCTTGCAACTCTGGAGGGAGCGGTGACACCGCCATTCGGTGCGCCCCAGTTCGCTCTGATGAACCCGGGCGACACGGATCTGGTCTTCGTCCAGAACGCCGAGCCGATCTCGCTCTACTGTCCTGATGAGACCGATGGCGAGTCACTCAATGCTTGTCAAATGACGCAGGAGGGGCTCTACGGATACGACCTCGAAGGACAGGCCGTGCCGAGGCTGGCCACCGAGTGTGTGCCGGACGCCGAGGGCGTGGTGTGGACCTGCGCGTTGCGCGAAGGTGTCACCTTCCACGACGGCTCTGCGTTTGATGCCAACGACGTGGTGGCCTCATGGTCAGCATCGCTCGATGGAGCGAATCCGCTGCACACCGGCAACACCGGAGTGTTCGAATATCCCGCGACGTTGTGGAATGGGTTGATGAACCCACCGCCCACAACGACAGCGGCCGGATGACCCTCTGACACTTCAGAGAGGTAACGGGGGGAGGCGCACCAGCGCCTCCCCCCGTTCTACGCTCCGGTAGAGGACATGATCGGATACATCCTGCGTCGCATCCTGGTCGCGATACCCGTCCTGATCGGGGTCCTGCTCCTCGTGTTCCTGTTGGTCCGGCTGCTCCCTGGAGAACCATGCACCGCCATCCTCGGCGAGAGGGCGACGGCCGAGGCCTGCGAGCGATTCAATGAAGCAAACGGCCTCAACGAGCCGATCATCGTCCAGCTCGGCATCTACTTCGGGAACGTGATCAGCGGTGACCTCGGAGAGTCGATCCGCTTCTCCCGGCCGGTCACCCAGATAATCATCGAGCGGCTTCCGGTGACGCTCGAGCTCACCATCGCCGCGCTGAGTGTGGCCATCATCGTCGGGATCCCTCTTGGAATAGCCGCAGCACGACGACACAACTCAGGCGTCGACGTGGCCGCGATGGCGTTCGCCAATGTCGGCGTCTCCATGCCCATCTTCTGGCTCGGCCTGTTGCTCGCCTATCTGTTCGCCGTCGTCCTGTCTGGCACGATCTTCGCCTTGCCCCCCAGCGGGTCACTCAGCCCGGGCAACCGCGGACTCCCGTTCTACGAGGTGTGGGGCTGGGAGATCGCCGAGGATGGATTCGTGTCGACCGCTGCCGAGTTCGTCTCCTACATGACGGTGACCAACGCCCTGATCAGCGCCCAGTGGGCGGTGTTCTGGGACGGGTTCAAGCACCTCATCCTCCCCGCCATCACACTGGCAACGATCCCCATGGCCATCATCGCCCGGATGACCCGGTCATCGCTACTGGACGTCCTGGGCCGCGATTACATCCGCACCGCCCGAGCCAAGGGAGCGATCGAGCGAAAGGTTGTCAGAAGGCATGCCCTCCGCAATGCCATGCTGCCCGTGGTGACCATCATCGGGCTCCAATTGGGGCTGCTGCTCGGCGGCGCCGTATTGACCGAGACCGTGTTCGGGCTGGCCGGCGTGGGCACAGCTCTCTTCGACGCGATCACCGCCAGGGACTTCCCCATCATCCAGGGTTTCACCCTGATCATCGCCACGACATATGTGGTCGTGAACTTGTTGGTTGACGTCTCCTATGGCTATCTGGACCCGAGAGTGAGGCTGGAATGACACTTGGTGAGGCTGAGATGAGTCTTCGGCCGGATGTGGCCGTCCCCGACCCGGAGTCGCTCCTACAACAACCAGGATCGGTCTGGCGCATCGCCGGTCGTCGCTTCTTCCAGCGCAAAGTCGGCATCGTGGGTCTGATCCTGGTCTGCTTCATGATCCTGGTGGCTCTTTTCGCCCCGCTCATCGCCCCGTACGACCCCTACGAGAACTTCATCGGGCAGCCCGGAGCGGAGAGGTGGTTGCCTCCTTGCATCAATGCCTTCGGGTGCGAGGGGACCCAGCACATATTCGGGCTGGATGGAAACGTCAGGGACTTCTTCAGCAGGGTCGTCTATGCGGCCAGGGTGAGCCTTCCCCTCGGCTTCACGACCGTCCTCATCACGATCGTCATCGGGACCGTGATCGGCGCGATCGCCGGTTATGCAGGTGGGTGGAGCGACAACGTGATGATGCGGATCATGGATGTTGTGCTCGGGTTCCCGTCGCTGATCCTGGCCATCGCCATCGTCTTCGTTCTCGGTCCTGGCCTACGCAACACGCTGCTCGCCATCGCAATCGTCACCATTCCCCAGTACGCACGGGTCATGAGGGCGTCGGTGCTCTCGATAAAGGAGGTGGACTACGTGTCTGCGTCAAGAGCACTTGGCGCCTCCCGATGGAAAGTGCTGGTCACCCGGGTGGTCCCCAATGCCCTGACTCCGCTCGTCGTCCTGGGCACCCTCGGCATCGCCACTGTGATCCTGGAGGCGGCTGCTCTGGGGTTCCTCGGGCTCGGTGCCGTTCCACCGACTCCCGAATGGGGCTCGATGCTCGCTGAGGAACGCGACAGGATCTTCACCGCCCCCCATCTCATGATCTTCCCCGGGCTCGCCATCATGATCACGGTTCTCGGTTTCAACCTGATGGGTGACGGTCTCCGCGACGCCCTCGATCCCACCCTCAACAAGTGAGCGCGGCTAGACCCCTCCCAGAAAACCCAATCGACACCGACGCACCCTTGCCGGTGCCGGCGGGCGAAGTCCTCCTCGAGGTGCGTGGGCTCAAGACCCATTTCGACACGAGGCAAGGTGTGGTCAAAGCCGTCGACGGAGCCTCCTTCAGTGTCAAACGCGGAGAAGTGCTTGGCCTGGTCGGAGAGTCGGGATGCGGCAAGTCGGTGACCTCCCTGTCGATCATGGGCCTCATCCCGCACCCCGGGGAGGTGGTGGCCGGAGAGATCCTCTTCGGCGGCAAGGACATCGCCCAGATGAAGGCGGCAGAGGTCAGAGAATTGCGGGGCGAGCACATCTCGATGATCTTCCAACAGCCGACCTCGGCTCTCAATCCGGTATTTCGGGCCGGTGCCCAGATCAAGGAGGTCTTCGAGCTCCACCGAGACTGGAGCGCCGAAGTCGAGGAAGCCAAGGTCATCGAGATGCTTGCCAAGGTCGGGATCCCCGATCCCAAGCGTCGGGCCCAGGCGTATCCACACGAGCTGTCCGGTGGGATGGCGCAGAGGATCATGATCGCCATGGCCCTGGCCTGCGAGCCGGAGCTGCTCATCGCAGACGAGCCGACCACGGCACTGGACGTCACCATCCAGGCACAGATCCTCGACCTCATCCGCGACCTCCAGAAGACATCGAATACCTCGGTCATCCTCATCACCCACGATCTGGGCATCGTCGCCGAGATGGCGGACCGGGTAGCCGTGATGTACGCCGGCGAGATCGTCGAAGACACAGATGTGCGCACGATTTTCAGGAACCCGCTTCACCCCTACACCAAGGGCCTGATCGGCTCGATCCCGGTGTTGGGATCGCTCAGAGAGCAGCTGGACGTGATCCCCGGCATCGTGCCCTCGATGATCGACCTTCCGAAGGGCTGCCGGTTCGCACCGCGGTGCGGACCGCGGGTCGAGAACGCGCTGCAGATCTGCACTGAAATCGAGCCAGACCTGCGCGAGGTAGAGGAGGGGCACAAGGTCCGGTGTTGGCTCTATTTCGGACCGGAGAAGGTCGAGGACCCCGATGGCTGAGACCCTGGTCGAAATACGCGACCTGGTCAAGGAGTTTCCCGTGCGGGGGGGGATCCTGCAACGTCAGGTGGCCTCGGTGCGGGCGGTGGCCGGTGTATCCCTCGACATTTTCAAGGGGGAGACGCTTGGTCTCGTCGGCGAGTCCGGGTGTGGCAAGACCACTCTCGGCCGCATGCTGACCCGTCTGATGGAGCCGACGTCCGGAACGATCCAATTCGACGGTGTGGATATCACCCATCTCTCGGGCAACGACCTCAAGCCATTCCGACGCCGCGTCCAGATCATCTTCCAGGACCCTTACGGCTCCCTCGATCCGAGGTCGCAGGTCGGGCCAGCCATCGCCGAAGGCCTGCGTCTTCATGGCATCGGGAACAAGGACGAGCAGCAGGAGCAGGTGAAGGAGATGCTCGAACTCGTCGGCCTCCGCGCGTCACATGCCAGTCGGTACCCCCATGAGTTCTCCGGGGGCCAACGCCAGCGAATCGGCATCGCTCGCGCTCTCATCCTGAAGCCGGACCTGGTCGTGGCGGACGAGCCGGTCTCTGCACTGGATGTCTCGGTGCAGGCACAGGTTCTCAATCTCCTCACCGAGCTCCAGGAAGAGCTCGACCTGACACTTCTCTTCGTGGCCCACAATCTCGCCGTGGTCGAGCACATCTCGGATCGTGTCGCCGTCATGTACCTCGGCCGGGTGGTGGAGCTGACCGATCGGGATACCCTGTACCGCAACCCGCTCCACCCTTACACCGAGGCTCTTCTTTCCGCCATCCCGATCGCTGACCCCGATCGCCCTCGGAACCGCAGGATCCTGCAAGGCGAGATCCCTTCGCCACTCAACCCACCCCGCGGATGTCATTTCCACCCCCGTTGTCCGATCGCCCGACAATCGCTCTGCGATGTCGACGACCCCATGCTGATGGATTCGCCCCAGGGCCCCCATCACCAGGCAGCCTGCTGGCTTCGCGCCGGGGATCTCGCGATCAGCCCAGCTTGATCGGGCGATGTTGATACGAGAGCTCGACATGATGCGGATCACGGGTCCTACCGATGGCGACCTGAGGCCGGGCAACAACTCTTTCACTCGCGAGATCGTCTCAGTTGCCGACACGGTTGACAGGTGGAGCTTCGGTGAGGTGACGGCTGAACCCGACGCCTTCGCACGCCGACGGGGAGGCCGATGGCTCGCCATCTGGCCAACGCGCGAGCGCCTCGCCGGCAAGCGGTACGCCTAGCTGTTCAGGATCACGACCGGGCAGGGCGCCAGCCGGGTCAGATACTCGACCCGCGGGCCGAGGTGCAGGTGCGTGGTGCCGGCACGGACGCTGGTGCCGAGGACCAGCAGGTCCGCATCGAATTCGACCAGCGCGTCGAGGATCCCTGTCTCGATGTCCTCGGCCTCCCGGACCTCCGTCTCGACATGCTGTCCCATGCGCGTCGCCAGGATCTCGAATTCGGCGGTGACATCGAG
>JALDXP010000148.1:0-6771 GCA_032154885.1 Actinomycetota bacterium | reverse complement strand
ACGTCGCCGGTCACAGCCCCTTCGTGACAGCCACGTCGGTAATGTACCAGCGGCCCTTTCCGGCCGCGATCGTCGGCCGTGGGCCCTAGGAGAACAATGAAAAAGCGAATTTGGATCCTGATATCGGTCGTGGCATTGCTGTTGGCCGCATGCGGTGACGACGGCGGCACCGCTACGACCGAGGCCGCCGCCGACGGCGGCTCGGACACGACCGCCGCAGCGGGCGGAGACGGTGAGACCATCAACATCGTGGCAAATGCGTGGACGGCGTCTGCGCTCAACGCCGAGATCGCCGCTCAACTGATCGAGTCGGAACTTGGCAACCCGGTCGAGATCGTCGCCATCGACGAGAACACGATGTTCACCGGGCTATCGGACGGCTCGCTCGACGCCGTGCTCGAGGTGTGGCCGTCAGGTGTCGTCGAAGACGAGCAAGCCTTCATCGACGATGGCAGCGTTGTCGACATCGGCGAGCTGGGGGCAATCGGCAAGATCGGCTGGTTCACACCGCAGTACGTGATCGACGAGCACCCCGAATTGGCAACGTGGGAGGGCTACGCCGATCCCGAGGTGGCAGCGTTATTCGCCACTGCTGAAACCGGTGAGAGCGGTCGCTTCCTGGGGACCGACCCGTCGTACTCCCAGTACGACGAGGCGATCATCGAGAACCTGGAGCTGCCCTTCCAGGTCGTCTTCTCCGGGAGCGAGGCGTCGACAGTGGCCGAGCTCGACACTCGATTCGCCGCCGAGGAGCCCATCCTCATGTACTGGTGGACGCCGACGGCGGCCGTAGCCGCGTACGACCTGGTCAACGTGACTCTTCCGGAATACAACGAGGACTGTTACGCAGATCCGGCCGCTATCGACTGCGACTACCCCGAGGACGTGCTCACCAAGTACGCCTCGGCTCAGCTCGCCGAGAAGGCGCCCAACGTGCAGTCCTTCCTGGAGAAGTTCACCATCACCACCGAGGACCAGCTCAGCATGCTGCCTGCGGTCGAGATCGACGGCGAGGATGCCGCCGATGTCGCGGCCCAATGGATCGCCGACAACGAGGACGTCTGGTCGGCCTGGTTGGCGGACCAGTAGTCGCGAGTCCTTTACGTTCAGGAAGACGGCCTTTCGGGGCCGTCTTCCTTGTCAGGCGACGCCATCATGCGTATCCTCCTCTGAAAGCGCCGATTTGATCCACAGCTTGCGGGCGCTCAAGAAATGCGGCTAAAGCGTCGGGATGGAAGAACCGCCCGGCACTCGCTGCGGCGGTTTCCTCGTTTGAGGGCCGCCTTCACAACAGGAGACGGAGATGGCCCATCAAGACGAAGTTCCAAGAACAGTTTTCACCGATCTGCTCGCTGACAACCCCTATCTGGTGGCGGATGGAGCAATGGGAACCACGCTCTTCTCACTCGGCCTCGAGGGCGGAGGCTGCCCCGAGTTGCTCAACGTGGAGGAGGGGGACCTGGTCGAAAAGGTCCATCGTCGGTTCATCGAGGCGGGCGCCGACATCGTCCTCACCAACACGTTCGGAGGGAATCGGCTCCGTCTCGACCTCCACGAACTCGGAGACCGAGTCGCCGAGTTGAACCAGGCCGGAGTCGCGGTGGCGAGACGGGCTGCAGATCTGGCCGATCGCCCGGTGGCGGTCGCAGGGAGCGTCGGGCCTACGGGAGAGCTCTTCGAGCCGCTGGGCACCCTGTCCCACCAGCGTGGCGTTGAGGTGTTCACAGAGCAATGCGAAGCGCTGGCCGACGCCGGGGCGGACGTGATCTGGATCGAGACCATCTCCTCCTACGAGGAGCTCGCCGCCGCGGTCGAGGCCGCATCCGGGACCGGTCTGCCGATCGCGGCCACCCTGAGCTTCGACACCGCCGGACACACCATGATGGGCATCCATCCCCGTGACTTCGGTCGGTGGTGGTTGGGGCACCCGGAGGTCAGTGCGATCGGGGCGAACTGCGGCATCGGCCCGGGAGACGCCGTTGCGGCGGCTCACGCCATCGGCGAGGTGGCGCCGGATGCGGTGACGATCACCAAGGCCAACTGCGGAATCCCGTTGTATCAAACAGAAGGCGGCCTGACCTACCCGATCGGACCGGACGGGATGACCGACTACGTCGAGCTCGCCCTCCGCTCCGGAGGGCGGATCGTCGGCGCATGCTGCGGGTCGACTCCGGACCACACGGCCGCCATTCGGGAAGCGGTCGATGGCTTCGTGGCCGATGAGCGTCCGAGCTTCGACGAGATCCGTGATCGGCTCGACGCATCGGTGCCGAAGGCCACGGTGGGGACCAGGCGCGAGGGCCGCCGCCGCTAGGTCTCTAGATCGAGATAGCGCATCTCGTCAGGGGTCAACTCGACTTCGAGGGCGCCTAAGGTGCCTTGGAGGTTCTCGACCTTGGACGGGCCGACCAGGGCGACAACGGGGTACGCCTGACCGAGGACGAAGGCGAGGGCGACCTGCAAAGCCGACGCGTTCCGTAGCTCCGCCACTTCTTCGGCCCTCCGCATCCGTTCGAAGTTGTCGGCGGAGAAAAAGGCCCTTGTGCTCTCGTCCACGTCCGCGTCATCGGGCTGGAAACCCCCGCTAGCGAATCCCGCTGCCAGCGAGGTCCAGGCGAACACCGGCATCCGGGTGTCGGTATGCCAGCGGCGCGTGTCGTCGTCCGCAAACAGGGTCCCGGGGAACTGCATCTCGACGGGGCGGGGCAAACTCAGGCCCGGCGAGGAGACAGCGAACCCGGTGAGCCCATGCTCAGCCGCGTATTCGTTGGCCAGAGCGATCCGCTCGACCGTCCAATTGGAGGCGCCGCACGCGGCAATGCGACCGTTCGCCATCTCTTCGTTGAGTGCCTCCAGCAGCGGGCCAGGAGGAACCGACTCGTCGTCCCGGTGCAGCAGGTATAGATCGACATGATCGGTCCCGAGTCTCTCCAGGCTCTCATCCAGGTCGTCGTGAATCGCCTCCGCATTGACCCTTGGGGGGCCGAACTGCCCGGCCTCGTCCACATGTGGGTGGCATCCCTTGGTGATCAGGGCGAGGTCGTCACGTCGCCCCGTTTGCTCGAGCCACCGGCCCAGGGCTTTCTCGCTCTCGCCGAAGCCGTAGATGTGGGCGGTGTCGATGCAGTTCCCGCCGACGGAGAGATAAGCGTCGATCAGGTCGGCGACCCGGTCATCTCCGGCCGGCGTGAAGATCCTGGAGGTCGTGCCCAGCCCGATGACCGAAACGGGGCGCTCGATGCCGTTTACTTCGATGTATCGCATGTGGGGGCGGTCACCGTACCGGCTCGATGGGGAAATCATCATCTGGGACCACCGCGCGCTGCTCGGCGATCGATCGTTTGAGGCTCGCCTCGAATTGGAGCTCGCGGAGGCCGGCGATGCCGGGAACCGGCGGCGGGAGGCCAGCTCGCACCGAGTCGAGATAGGCGTCGATGGATTTCTCGAAAGACCCGTCGTACTTGTCCCAGCGGGAAGTTTCCCGGCTCGGCATGACGATCTCGTGTACGCCGCCGTTCGAGTCGAGCACCTCCATCTCCTCATCGAGGCCACGAAAGTGGAGACGACCTCGCTCGAAGGCGACGATCAACTCGAAGAGGGGAAACCCCCAATCGATCCCGTTGGTGCCGAGAAGGGTGCCGGTCGCGTCCTGACCGATGAGAAAGGAGGCCGCGATATCAGGCGCTGTCCCCGAGGCGGGATGCTCATGAGCTCGGCTGCCCTTCTGGGCGGAGATTCGCCGGAGCGGACCAGCAAACAGAAGTATCAAATCGATGCAATGACTCCAGGTCGCGTAGTGGGATAGCGCGACGACACTGACCGGCGCACCGAAATCACGATCTTCGACGATCTTTCGGCCCCGCATCGTCTGATCGAAGAACCGGTAGTTGAACACCATCGCCACCTCGGCACCTGCCGCGTTTGCCTCCTCGAGGAGGGCTTTGCCGTCCCAAAAGTCTTGTTCGACGACATTCGCCTGCCCTTGCCTCGCGACCAGCGGCTTCTCCAGGAACAACCGCTTCGGCCGGAGAGGGAGAAGGGCACGCGTCACCTCCAGACGCTCCTGCTCACCGGTGAGGACGAACACCGCCTCCGGCTCCCGCCCGAGCAGTTCATCGAGAGAGCCGGCCACAGGCGCCCCGAATCTCTCGCCCAGGGCCTCGGCACGCTTCCTCGTCCTCGAGTAGAGCGACAACGAGACATCGTCGTGACGGAGAAGGCTGGGTATGTAATTGCGCTCGGCGACCTTGCCGGTCCCGACGATGGCGATTTCCACGGCGGCGCCGACCCTAGGTGAGGCGACGCAGCCGATCAGGTCTGCGTCAGCCGCCTACCTTCGCCGCGAAGTAGGCCTGGAGACGGTCGAAGAACCCCTGCCAGGCGACATCGGCGAAGAAGTCTCGGTTCGCCTCGTCGGGGAGCCCGGAGTGAATGACTTTCATCAGGGTCTTTCCTTCCTCTTCCTCGAAAAGGATCTCGACGGTTGTGTCATCGATGCCGCTGCCGTCTGGTGAGCTCCCACTCGACATGCTGACCAGCCGATGAGGCCGGTCGACGACCTCGAAGACCTGGGTCTCGCGGAACATCTCGTCAGGGGAAAAGCCCCAGGCGCTCACCCAGGACCCGCCCACGCGTAGATCGATTTCGTTCTCCACGATCAATCCCGCGTTGAGGATGGTGAACCACACTTTCATCGCCTCGGGATCCGTATAGGCGTCGAACACCTCCTCCGGACTGGCGTCGATCAGCCTCTCCACTCTGAGCTCGTAGCTCATCTCTCGTCTCCTTTCCTTTCTTCGAAATATGCCTCGAGCCCGTCTAGTCGGCGGTCCCACTGCTTCCTGTAGAACTCGATCCAGTCGAACGCGTCGTCCAAGCGGGATGGGCCGAGTCGACAACTCCGGATCCGCCCCACCTTCTCGGTGACAACCAGCCCTGCCTCCTCGAGGATCCGGACGTGTTTCTTGAGACCGGTCAACGACATGGCCAACGGTCGGGCCAGTTCGGTGATCGAGGCCGGGCCACGACTGAGCCGGTCCAGGATCTGACGTCTTGTTGGGTCGGAGATCGCTCCCAAGGTTCGGTCGAGTGTCGCATACTGAACCATTTGGTTCAGTATGTCAGATCGGTCAGAACTCGTCAATCCTCGACTGAGGATCAGTCGGCGATCAGCCGGGAAACAAGGTCGCGAACCTCACCCGGCTCGAAGTCGAGAGTCGAATCGCCAACCGTGAGCTCGACTATCTGCCAATCGGGATGGGTCCCGGGGAAGGTCGATTTCCAGGTCCAGATCCCCTCCTCCTCCGCGATTCGCAAGGCATTGGCCTCCAACACGTCCGATGAGAGTCCCAGATGAAGATGGAACATCGAGGTATGAGGTGGATCTGGAACGACCCGCACCCGATCGAGGTCACGCAGGGCATCGGCGATTGCCAGGGCATGATCCCTGTAGCTCTTCATGCGTGGAAGGCGGGACTGGACCGAGGCCAGAGCGGAGGCGGCGTAGGGCCACATGGCGAACAGGGTCCCGCCGTGGCGGAGACGCCATTCCCGGGCCTCTGCAATGAAGTCCTCGGGTCCGGCCAAGCCCGACCCTGCCAGGCCCCCCAGGTCCTTGTAGAAGGAGACATAGACGCTGTCGAACAGCCCGGCGATCTCTTCCAGCGGTCGGTCGTAGGCGGGTGGGCACTGCCAGAGACGGGCGCCGTCGAGATGGATCGCCGCTCCACGGTCGCGAGCCCAAGCGGTCTGGGCGAGCAGACCTTCCCAATCCGGGAGCTGCCCCCCTATTTCCCGCTGGGGCAATTCGAGGAGCAGGGCGCCGAGGGGTTCGGCTACGTCCTCCAAGCTCTCGAGAGTGAGGGGACCGTAGGGATCACCAACCGGCCTCCCGACGAGGTCATGGAGCCGCTCGAAAGCGCCTCCCTCGTGCATCTCCACGTGACTGGTGGGATGAAACGCGATCGTCCGGCGATTCCGTCGGTCGGCATGTATGCGCAAGGCGATCTGTTGTGCCATGGTCCCGCTCACGAAGAAGGCGGCAGCCGGCATCCCGAGGAGATCGGCCAGGTAGGTCTCGAGCTCCTCGACCACGCCACCGGCCCCATAGCGATCGGGGGTGATATCAGGTGGTAGCTCCGAGAGCATCCCGGCAGCTGTTCGATCACCATGCCAGGCCAGCCATCGGGTGCAGGCGCGACGAATCCGATCGATCTCGGCTTCGTTTGGGCCCATCGGGCGACTGTATCCCGGGGCTAGGAACAAAGGCCCCGAATTGTCGATCAGACGGGAGCGTCTCCCAGGATCTCCTCGAGCTTGACGAGGATCTGCCGTTCCCCTTCGCTGACCTGCTCGGCCCCGATCCCGAAGAACCCGCCTTCCTTGGCCGCATCCGCGGCGTTCTTGGCAGATTGGAGCACCCAGGCCCGATAGCCGGTCGCTTCTTCCACCGTCGCCTTCTCGGTGACTATTCGGTTCGCTTCCCGGATCTCGTCGAGGATCAGCGCACGAGGGTCGGCCCCGGACTCCGGCTTGAGATCCGACAGGGGGTTCTGCTTCTCCTCCAGGGCCACCTTCAGACCGGCGGACAGGTCGACCACCAGACCTTGCTCGTCCATAGGAGTCACGGCCGACTTCATCGCCGCCATGGATTCCTTGGACATCTCGATCGGGCCACCTATATCGGCCAGCGAAACTCCCATGCCGGCGACCAACGGGGCCCGGTAGAGCTTGACCCATTCTTCTTCTGTGAAGTCGGCCTGACTGGTCATG
>JALDXP010000147.1:0-6893 GCA_032154885.1 Actinomycetota bacterium | reverse complement strand
CCCCCCCCCCCCCCCCCCCCCCCCAAAACCGTTCCCCCTACACTGCCCGGCCATGGATCTCATCTGGATCGTCGTGATCGTCGTGGTGGCGATCCTGATCTTTGCCTTCATCGGCATCTACAACGGGCTCGTCCAGTCACGCAACCGGGTCGACAACTCCTGGGCACAGGTCGATGTCCAGCTCAAGCGTCGCTACGACCTGATTCCCAACCTGGTGGAGACGGTGAAGGGATACGCCTCCCACGAGCGGGAGACATTCGAGAGGGTGACGCAGGCGCGGAGCGCCGCTCAGTCGGCCGCCGGCCCCGCCGAGCAGGCGCAGGCGGAAGGCTTCCTGACCCAAGCCTTGCGCCAATTGTTCGCCGTCGCGGAGGCCTATCCCGAGCTGCGGGCGACGGAGAATTTCCAGAACCTGCAGAACGAGCTTGCCGAGACTGAGAACAAGATCGCCGTCTCCCGTCAGATCTACAACGACACGGTCCTGACCTACAACAACAAGGTGCAGCAGATTCCCACCAACATCGTGGCCGGCATGACCGGGTTCCAGATCAGGGAGTTCTTCGAGGCCGGGCCCGAGGCGGTGGAAGCCCCGACCGTCGATTTCTGAGTTGGGGCGGCTCACCCGAGCTCTGATCGTCCTCCTGCTCGTCGCCGCGCCGGCGACCGCGGCTCTGGCCAAGTCGTTCTGGATGAGCGAGGCGGACGTCGAAATCGTGGTCAACGACGACGGCTCTCTCTCGATCGTCGAGAGCCTGACCTATGACTTCGATGGAGACTTCTCGGGGGCTTACCGGGACATCCCGCTCCGCCCTGGCGAGGCGATCACCGACGTAACCGTGAGCGACGAGTCGGTCACCTATGAGCCGGGTGGCTGCACCGAGTTGGGGTGTTCCTCCAGCCCGGGTACCTACGGGGTGGAGGAGCAGAGCGATCTGGTGCGCATCGTGTGGCACCACTCGTCGTCGAGTGAGCAGAGGACATTTCAGATCAGCTACCTCATGACGGGTGTGGCCGTGGCCTACGACGACGTAGTGGATGTGAACGTGCAGGTCTGGGGTGACCAATGGGCGGTGGGCCTGGAGTCACTCGATGCCAATACGGACGTTCCCCAGGGGGCCCAACCCGGCGATGTCCTGGTCTACGGCCATCCATACGGTGTCGATGGCGAGACCTCCCTCGGCCCTGATCAGATTTCCCCTTCGTTGACGGCCACCAATGTTCCGGCCTATCAATGGGTGGAGCTTCGCACCGTCTTCCCGCGGACTCTGCTCGCATCCACGGACGGGGCCACGGTCGTCCCCGGCAACGGGCTCGAGACGATCCTCGCCGAGGAGGAAGCGTTCGCCGAGGAAGCCTCGGACGCGACGACTGCGGCAAGGACCGGCCTGATCTGGGGCTCTGTTTTCGCGGTCGCCCTATCCGTGGGGCTGGGCAGCCTGGTCTATTTCCGGTACGGCAAGGAGCCGGCGGTCGATTACGACCGGGAATACGAGCAGGAGCCACCGACCGACCTGAAGCCGGCCGAGGTGGGCGCCCTCCTCACCCAGGGAGCGGTGAGCGAGAAGGAGTTCACCGCCACGATGTTCGACCTGATTCGACAGG
Source organism: Actinomycetota bacterium (assembly GCA_032154885.1). Taxonomy (GTDB): domain Bacteria; phylum Actinomycetota; class Acidimicrobiia; order Spongiisociales; family ZC4RG35; genus JARDZU01. The sequence goes on along the minus strand of JALDXP010000147.1, from coordinate 5,291 downwards.
GAGCGATCAAGGCGACGCCGTCACAGGTCGAGCGCAGTACCTGGGGTGGCCTTCGTGACGAGACGATCACCGATCTCGTTCTCGAGCTCACCGACAAAGACACGGGATATCGGGACTACGAGCAGTCGGTCCTGAGTGTTGTCGGACGGGTCCTCGACGAGGGTCCCCGACCTCTGCACGAATTCCGGGAGGCGATCCGGGAGGACGCTTCCGAGAACGCCTCGAGCTATCAGAGCTTTCGGGGCAGGGTCCTGTCCGCGATCAAACGGGCCGGCCTGCTCGACGAGAGGGGCAACGGTGTCGCCTGGTTTGTCGCCATCGCGGTGGGACTGCTCGTATTCGGAGCCATCGTTTTCCTGCCCGACATCCTCGAGCGCCGGCCAGGCGGGCAAACCATGGCCATCTTCATCGTGATAGGGATGGTGATCGGGGCCCTTGCCCTGTACATCTTCCTGATGTTCCGACGGATCCGGGTGCGGCGGTCAAAGGAGGGAGCGTTGGAGGCAGAACGCTGGGACGCCTTCCGTCGCTACCTCACAGATTTCTCGAGGCTTAAGGAGGCGCCGCCCATCTCGCTGGAGCTGTGGGACCGGTTCCTCATCTATGCCATCGTGTTTGGAGTGGCGGAGGAAGTGCTGCAACAGGCCCGCCTCCATGCGCCGCCGGAGCTGGAACAGACCTCATCGATCTATTGGTTCGGTACTTACGGGTACTCGGGCGGCCACACCGAGAACGCCTTCGCCGGCCTCAACTCCGCCCTCACCGGAGCCTTCTCGCCGCCTGCTTCCAGGGGTGGTGGCGGTGGCTTCTCGGGTGGGGGAGGTGGCGGCGGTGGTGGCGGTGGCGGAGGTGGCGGCGGGGCCTGGTAGCGGGATCGACCGACAAAAGGCCCATCCGGTTTAGCGTGTCCTAACGGATGAGATCGCTGTTTGCCCTGGTCATAGTGCTCGTCGGGATGGCCGCTGCCCTCCCGGCGCAGTCCGTCGAGGAGGAATTTCCGACCTACACCGGCGACGAGTTCAAGGCGATATACGACTACGCCGTGGCCAAAACCCTGCCCAATCTGTCGCCACCGTCGGTTCGTCTTCCAATCACCGGGGATGCTGAGCTAGACGGACGGATCTGGGGAATCGCCACGGATCGTGGCTACGTGTTGCGGCCAATCGCCGGTCCCGACCTTGGCAGCGCCGACGGCGTGCCGATGCAACCGCAGGCGGCTGCCGCCTGGCTCGAGTTGAAAGATGCAGCTCGGGCGGCAGGCCACGGATTCGTCGTCTCCTCCGCCTACCGGTCGCCGGAGAGCCAGCGAACCCAGTTCAACTCGAAGCTGAGGGGCACCACCGACGAGGCAATCGACGCCGCCCTCACCTGGTACTCGATCCCTGGGACCTCGAAGCATCACAGCGGGTACGCCCTCGATTTTCGATATGCGGACGGGACGTTCGGGGAGTTTCGGGACACGCCCGACTACGCCTGGCTGGCGGCCGACAACTTCTACAACGCCAAGCGGTTCGGCTTCATCCCGTCCTACCCCGACGATGTCACAGCCCAGGGCCCCAACCCCGAGCCCTGGGAGTTCGTATGGGTGGGAGTGGACCTGATCGAATGCGGAATGCCGTGCATCGACGTCGTGACCGGCCCAAAGGCGCGTCATCCCGATGGCGCGACGCCCGCCGACTTCGGTCTCGACCGGAACGCCCGGCGCAAGCACTGGCGACGACCGCCCCTCATCGGGTGAGCAGATAGAAGGCCGAGAACTTGTTCGAGATGGTGTCGAGGGGCCGAAAGGACCCGAAGCCCGCCGCGCCGGCCATCTCCTCCGCTCTCTCCCGACCCCAGGCTGCCCCGAGACCCGCACCACCCTGTGCCAGTGACTGGGTCATGCAATGCAAGGTGGAAACCCCGTACAGCATCGCACCTCTGGCATCGAGGTTGTCCTCGAGCTTCGAGCCGGTGTTGGGCTCCATCATCAGGTAGACACCATCGTCGGCCAGCGCCTCGCGGATCCGGCGCATACCGGACAGCGGATCGGCGAGGTCGTGGATCACATCGAAGGTGGTGATCAGCCGAAATCGCGCGTCGGTGGGGATCTCGCTCACGTCGAGGTCGGCGAACTCGAGGTTGGAGAAGCCGCTCGCTCGACCTCGGGCGATCTCCACAGAATCGGTTGAGACGTCGAACCCTGACACCTGGGTGTTGGGGAAGGCCCGAGCCATCAGGATCGCCGCCGTGCCGGAGCCGCATCCCACGTCGGCGACCCGCGTGCCGCCCGCTTCCAGTACCGGGACCAGGCCGGGAACTGCTGGGAGCCATCGATTGATGAGGAAGACCGTCTGGGAGGGCGAGTTGGACCGGTCGATGCCCCGGATCGCCATCTCGCCGAAGGCCTCGAAAGGCACGCCTCCGCCCCGCCTGGTGGCGGTGGCCACCTGATCGACGTGACTCAGGATGGCCGGCAGCATGTCGAAGAACCCGCCCATGAAGTAGGGGCTCGACTCGTCGGCGATGAAGAGGGCGTGTTCAGCCGGAAGCTCGAATCTGCGAGACGCGGCGTCGTACTCGACCACCTCGGCGGCGGCCAGACCCGAGAGGATCTCTTCCACGTATCGTCTCTCGAGACCTGCGCCCCGAGCCAGATCCTCAGCGGTGCCGCCACCCACCTCCCCGAGATGCCGGGACAGGCCACTACGGTCGGCCACGGCGAGCAATCCAATGGTGGTCGCGCCGGAGGCGAGCTCGACGAAATGGTTCAGAAAACCGTCGATCCGCGCCCGATCCACGAGTGCTCAGGCTCCGAGCTTGGTGATCATCGCCCAAATGACGACTGCGAGGATGACGAAGTCCCAGACCGTCCCCCGACGCCACGTCTTGAGGGCTGCTCCGACGTCAGACCCCGTGCTCGTCGCCTCGGCCAGTCGCTCGCTGTTTCTCTTGCCGACGGTGGCGCCGATTATCGCGCTGATCAGGAAGGCGCCCAGGCCGATGAGGACGAAGGTGTCGCCCCAGCCAAACGTCTCCGACGTGAGCACCAGGCCAATTCCGGAGAGCAGGACGAGACCGCTTGCAGGCCCGAAGAACCGGTCTTCGATCTTCTTCAGGCGCTGGAGCGCCGGTCCTGCTGCCGCCGGCTCCATCGTTGCCAGGGCCGAATAGGTGTAGAACGCGTACACGCCGCCCCCGAGCCAGCCGGCCACTCCCACGATATGGAGGAACAAGAGGCCATCTCGCATCGATCTCGACCCTACCCGGGAACCTGATCGCCGGCGACGATCCGACCCGACTTGATTGTCTTCCAGACCAGGTTTGCCCCGGGTCGGTATGAGATGTGGGCCGGGGATGGGGCATCGAGCACCACGAGATCGCCGGCGGATCCGGTCGTGACGGTCCCGTGGCCATCCATACCCAGGGCGAGAGCTCCGCCTCTGGTGGCGGCATGGATGGCCTGCTCCGTGGTGAGACCCATCTGCACCACTGCGAGACTGATTATCAGGCCCATCGACTCGAAGTAAGAGGTCCCCGGGTTGCAGTCGGTGGCGAGGGCGATCGGGGCGCCGTGTTGGATCAGCATGGGACCGGGTGCCTGGGGTGTGCGCATCATGTAGGAGGCGCCAGGGACCAAGACTGCGACGACGCCGGCGTTGGCGAGGGCGATGGCGTCGCCTTCGGTGACGTGATCGAGATGATCGGCGCTGACGGCACCGATCTCGGCCGCCAGCGCGGCTCCACCGGAATGGGTCAATTGCTCGGCGTGAACACGCGCTCCCAGGCCGTGCCCTTTGGCAGCCGCGAAGATGCGTCTTGCCTCGTCGACCGAGAATGCGCCCTCCTCGACGAAGACGTCGCAGTAGTCGGCAAGGGGCGCGGCGGCGGGCAGCATCTCATCTATCAGGAGGTCGACATACGCTGCCCGATCGTTTCGGAACTCGGTTGGCAGGGCATGAGCTCCCAGAAATGTGGTCCTGACGGTTATCGGCAGCTCGGTCCCGATCCTTCTGGCGACCCGGAGAAGGCGCAACTCGGTCTCCAGGTCCAGGCCGTACCCGGACTTGATCTCGACCGTCGTTGTACCTGCGGTGATCATCCTCCTGACTCTCGTGGCAGCCGAAGCCAAGAGGTCGTCCTCCGATGCATCACGGGTCGCCGCCACGGTCGAAAGGATCCCTCCTCCGCTTTTCGCCACCTCGGCGTAGGTGGCACCGGCCATCTTCATCGAGAACTCTCCCGCCCGGTCCCCGGCGAACACGAGATGAGTGTGGCTGTCGACGAATCCGGGCAGGACGGCCCGTCCGTCACATTCGACCCGAGCAGAGGTGCCCTGGTCGGGGGCATCGGAGCCGGGCCCGGCGTAGACGATCGATCCACCCTCGATTTTCACCACGGCGTCGACCATCGCCTCGCCTCCGTGAGTCGTGAGATGCCCGATCCCGGTGAGGAAGAGATCGCTCACCTGTTGGCTGCCGCAGCCACCGATCCATCGGCAATGAGGGCGGCTACCGCCTCGATCTCATCGGTGAGCGACCGATCGTCGGTCAGGGGTGGGATGTGGGCGCGAACCAGACCCACCAACGCCGCCGTCCCGGGAGCGGGAAGGAGAGGGCTGCGGTATTCGATGCCCTGGGCCGCGCAGAGCATCTCGATGGCAACCACCTTGCGCGCATTGCCCAGGATCTGGTTCAACTTCAAACCAGCCCCCCATCCCATCGACACGTGATCCTCCTGGTTCCCCGAAGTCGGGATAGTGTCGACCGAGGCGGGATGAGCCAGCACCTTGTTCTCGGCGACCAACGCAGCTTGCACGTATTGGCCGATCATGTACCCGGATTGCACGCCCGGATTGCTGGCGAGAAAGGCGGGGAGACCACGGGATCGCGCCGGGTCGAGGAGACGATCCGTGCGCCGCTCCGAGATCGAGGCGAGCTCGGAAACGGCGATGGCTGCGAAGTCGAGCACGAAGGCGAGCGGCTGGCCGTGGAAGTTGCCGCCTGACACCACCTCACCCGTCTCCGGGAACACGATCGGGTTGTCGACGACTGATTCCAGCTCACGGGAGAGCACGGCCTCCATGTGGTCCAGCGTGTCGGCGGCCGCCCCGTGGACTTGCGGGGCACAGCGGAGGGAGTAGGCGTCCTGCACGGCATGGTCGAAATCGTGTTCGTGACTGGCCCCGATCGGGCTTCCGTCGATCAGGGAAGCGATGCGCCGGGCGGATGCGATCTGGCCGGGATGTGGCCGCAGGAGATGCACGTCCTCCCGGAAGGGCCGGGCACTTCCCATCATCGCCTCGATAGTCA
>JALDXP010000146.1:0-6920 GCA_032154885.1 Actinomycetota bacterium | reverse complement strand
ACCGCCGCCCTGACTGCTGCCCGGGCCGACTCGAAGGCCAGCATCGAGCCGTCACCAAGAAGCTTGACCACCGTGCCCCCCTGTGATGCCGTCACCTGCCGGATCGTGGATTCGTGCCGGCTGATCAGGTCGGCCCAGCCGCTGTCTCCCAAGGCTTCGGCGAGCACCGTCGAGTCGACGATGTCGGTGAACACCAGGGTCATTGTCCCCTCGAGGGATGAGGAGGTGAGCGGGCTCGCCTCCTTGAGGACCGAGGTCACCAGGTCGTCCAGCGTGGTGGTCAGCTCGACGCCAAAGATCTGACTGTTCGGCACGGGAACCGAGTTGGTCCAGAGGATCACCTTCCAGGCCCCGGCCTCGAGCCTGAGAACGGCGGCGTGCTTCATCGGTGTCTTGGTTTCAGGCGTGATCACCGTCGTGGCCATCGCCGCCCACCCGAACGCACCATCTTCGAAGGCATCGACCCGTTCGATCTGGATATGGAGGGCGGGGATCTCGGAGATCTGGGTCTCCCGGATGGTCAGGAACTCTTCGGGACCGGCCCACCATTCGTCCAGGGCGAAGCCGAGAACACGGAGGCTGGGGTCCGCGGAAACCAGGTTGGCCATCGCAGCCATGTCGCCCGTCTCGAACGCAAGGAGCACTCTTCGGGTGACGGACTCGATCTCCGGCGATCGAGTGGGTGGCATGACAGCGAACCTAATGCAGGGCGTCACACCAATGTGACGCCCTGCATCGGGAAATTGGGCTAGGAGGCGGTTTCGTCGAACAAGGGCTGGTAGCGGGCCGCCACGTCCTCCGGTGTCTCGTCGGTGCCGGTTACGGTCAACTCCTCGACCATGTTGACCAGCACCTCGCCCACGGCGTTGGTGTTTGTGGCCGGCGGGATCTGGGCTTCGAGGCTGGAGAAGATGCCGAGCAGCTCCTCGGTGAAGAAGGGCTGGACCTCAGCCATCTGCTCGCCTTCGAGGACCGGGATCGATTGGACCACTCCCGACTCCAGGTCGAAATACCGCTCGGCCGCGATCTCTGGATCTGACAGATAGCGCAGCACCAGGCTTGCCTCGTAGGGGTTCTGAGCGTCGGCGGCCATCGACCATCCCCGAGGGACCCCTATGTGCACCCCACCGCTCTCCTCGTGGATCGGGTATGGGGCGGTCAGCCAGTCCTCGCCGTACTGGAAGTCGTCGAGCATGAACCCGCCGCCACCGTTGAGACCCTCCTCGATGAAGGGAAGCTCGCCTGCTACGAAGGCGCCCTTGCCCTCGTCCGCCTGGTTGATCATGAACTCTGGGTCCGTGATGCCCTCCTCGTACATGGTCTGGAGCCAGTCGATCATCTCGATTCCCTGCTCGGTGTTCACGTCGGGGATGTTGCCTTCGAACGGCACCCCAAACGAGTAGAGCCAGCGGAACATCCGATCGTGGCTTGCGCCACCGGTGGCGAAATAGGCAGCCAGATCAGGATTGGCCGTCTGGACCGCACGGGCCGCATCGAGCATCTCCCAGTAGGTCTCATATGGGGGTGGCGCGGCACCGGCCTCCTCCAACATGGCGACGTTGTAGAACAGGGCGTCGACGAGACTCTTGTTGGGGAAGTGGTAGATCTCGCCGTCGTAGGTCCCGTCCTCCCAAACTGACTCGGGAACCGTTGCGTAGAGCTCGGGGTCCTCTTCCTGCCACGTGGCGATCTGCTCGGTCATCGGCGCCAGCAGCCCGGCTTCCATGAATGCCGGGGTCAGATGGGAGTCGATCTCGACCAGATCCGGGAGCTGCTCTCCGGCGTCGGCCATTCGCAGCATGTCGGTGAGGACCGCGTCTCCCCGGATGTCGAAGGACACGGTCACACCATCGGCCTCGAGGGCACCGAATTGGTCGGCGGGCACTGTCTCGCCGTTGAACCAGGCGACGACAGAGACACCTTCCCCTTCGCCTCCTGCGGCCGCCGACGTGGTGGTGTCCCCGGCGTCGCCGCCCGTGCATGCGGCCAACAGGACCATGACCGTGATCGCGGTCAGGTAGCTCCTACTTCGCCCTACTTGTTTCTTCCTGTTTCCCATGTCGTCTCCTCCTTTGGAGTCGTGTCCTTCCTCCGATGCGGCCTGCCCGACCGCGACATGTGTTGATCGCTCACTTCAGGGCTCCACTGGTGAGACCGCTCACCACGTACTTCTCGAGCCGCAGGTACAAGAAGATGAACGGGATGATCGTCATGATGGCGAAGGCTGCCTGACCGGGGTTGTCCTGGAACCCTGTGGTCTGCGTCATCAGGAACAGCTCGTAGGGCAGGGTCCGGCTGCCCGGCGACGAGGTGAGGGCCAGGACGAGGTTGAACTCGTTCCAGGCTTCCCGAAAGGCGAGGACGCCGACGGTGATGATCGCAGGAAAGGCCAGGGGTAACACGATGTAGCGGATCCGGGCATACAGGCTCGATCCGTCGACGTTGGCGGCCTCCTCGAGCTCGCGCGGCACCTGCTGGAAGAAGCCGACAAAGAGCCAGACCGCCAGCGGCAGGACGGTGGCGGTGAACGCGACGATCAGCGTGAGGAGCTGGTCTATAGCGCCCAGGGCGACAGCGATTCGGTACAAGGGAACCATCAGGCCGAGACCAGGGATGAGCCGGGGGAGGAGTGTGAAGAGCAACAACAGGTGGCGACCGCGGAAGCGGAACCGGGCAAAGGCATAAGCGGCTGGTACTGCCAGCACCACGGTGAGCATGGCCGTCCCCAAACCCACCACCATGCTGTTGACGAAGGCGTCCTGAAAGCCCGGGCGCTCCAGCACCGACCGATAACCATCCAAGGTCGGGTCGGAGGGGATCAGGCCCGGGTCGGCGGAGACGTCTGCCTTCGTCTTGAAGGAGATCGACAGAGTCATCAACAACGGATAGATCGTCCAGACAGCGAGACCGAGCAGCGGGACCCAGATGGCGATCCGGCGCAGCCAGCGGCCGAGCGTCGCCCCACGCGGCCCGAGGGAGCGTCGCTCGCCAGCGTCGGTTGACGGAGCGGTGATGCTCATGCCGCCTCCAGTTCGTACCGCCTCGAGATACCCCAATAGACGAGGGTGAGAAGCGCGTTGAAGAGAAGGATGACGATCACGATGGCCAGTGCCTTGTTGGTCTCGAGATCGATGAACGCCGCCTCGTAGAGGGCAATTGGCAGCGTTCTGGTCGCATCGACCGGCCCGCCTCCGGTGAGGGCGAGTATCACGCCGAGTGACGTGAGGGCCTGATAGCTGAGCAAGATCGTGGCCAAGGCGAGTTGGGGCATGATCAGTGGGATCGATATGCGCAACGCCCGCTTCCACCCGGTGGCCCCGTCGACGTCGGCGGCGTCGAGGAGATCCCGATCGACCGTCATCAGTCCACCGAGGATCAAGAGGATGACGAGAGGTAGATCGGACCAGACCTGGGCGAGGATCGAAGCCAACATGGCCAGCGTCGGGTCGGAGAACCAAGCAAGCTCCTCGATACCGAAGAGACCCAGCACCCGATTCACCTCACCGAAATCCCGGTTGAGGACGAGGCGGAAGATGACGGCGGTGGCGATTCCCGAGATCAGGTAGGGGACGATGGTGATCCCTCGCAGGAATCGCAGCTTCCCCGTGGCCCGGCTCAGGGCGAAAGCGAACACGAGACCGAGGGGGATTCCGATTATCAAGACCCCGGTGACGAAGACGAGCGTTCGGCCGACCGACCACAAGAAACTCGGGTCCTGGAACAACTCCGTGTATTGGCCGAGGCCGACGAACTCCGTGGGCCCGCCGATGAACTCGGACTCGAACAGGCTTCCGAATACGGCATACACGACTGGGAAGAGCAGGAGGGCAGTGACCATGAGGATCGAAGGCCCTGAGAGGAGATAGGGCACGATTCGACTGTGACCAACGAGACTGGACCGATCGGCCCGGCCGCGCCGGCGCCCCCCGCCCGCAGGACCGCCCGAGTCGCTCACGACTTCTCGGGACGAGGGGGTGTCGACCCGGCTCACGTACCTGTAACTGGGGGCAATAGAACGATCGTGCAATATATATCACAATCGAGTGCAGGCCGCGTCCGCCGGTCAAGACAGGATGCGTCGGAATTAGTCGAGAATGGCAAAGAAGCGGGCCGGGGCGCCTTCCCCACCTGCAACTTTGAGGAAGGCCGCGCAGAAAAGGATTCGCCGATCGGAGGGCAGCGAGCCGAGATTGGTCAGCGTCTGCATGAGGATCGCCCCCGAGTTCCCGATGATTTCGTGCACAACGAACTCGCTAGGCAGATAACTCTGCTTCTTCGCCGCCCGTTCCGGAAAACAGTCGAATCCGATCGCCTTCGCCCCGGTACTCACCAGCCAGCGGGCCGCCTCCGGGCTGCACGCCGGCGATCCCACGTAATACCGAGGGAAATCACCCCATGCCCCGTCCGACCACCCGGTCCTGACCAGCACGATGTCCCCGGGCGTGATCTCCGGGGCGGCAGCCGCGAGATCCTCGGGACTGATGTCGTGGTCCGGCTCGACCTGGGTGAGGTCGATGACTACTGCCTCGCCACAAGCGCGGTCGAGGAGCACGTGCTCCGCCGTCTCACCGTCGGCGGTGTAGTGCTTGGTGAAGTCCACGTGAGAGCCGGCATGGAGCATCATCGTGATCTCGGAAACCATCCAGAACCCGGGCTCCTTGTGGTACTCCTCGATCCGGATCGGCTGGTTGACGGACGGCGGGCTGTAGGTGTCCCTTCCGATTGGAACAGTCAGATCGACGATGTTCATGGCACTCAGGGGGAGAGCAGGTTCTTCATCTGCTTGTAGATGAGATGGGTCGACCGCTTCGGCGAAACCCGGTTGAACAGGTTCATCATCCGCGAGTCGCGGCCAACGAAGATCTGGAGCTCGCCCTCCTCTATCCCATCGAGGATGATCCTGGCAGCATCCTCGGGCGAGGTGGTGCGAGCCCGCATCTCTTCTTCGTTGGGGATCTCCATGGGCATGTCCACCCCCGAGTTGGATGTGATCTCGGTGGCGACGGCGCCTGGGAAGACGACGGAAACACCGACCTTGGTGTCGAGTAACTCGGCGTACAGCCCCTCGGTCATGAGCTTGACCGCCGCTTTGGATGCCCCGTAGATGGTCTGACCTGGAACTGGGAGGAAGCCTCCCATGCTGGACACGTTTGCGATGTGGGCGACCGGACGCTCGAGCAGATGAGGGAGAAACGCTTTGACCATGTGGATCGTCCCGTAGAGGTTGACGTTGATCACCCGCTGGATGACCTCGTAGTCGAGCTCGTTGAGCTTCACGAACGGCTGGATGATGCCGGCGACGTTGACCAGCCCATCGACCGGGCCGTGGGCAGCGATCACCTGACCGGGGAGGGCCTCGGTTGCGTCACGGTCGGTGATGTCCACCACGAACGTGGCGAGTCGATCACCAGCGCCGGCCAGGTTCGTCGTCTCGACCAGGCTTTCGACACGGATGTCGACCGCGGCAACGCGGGCCTGACGACGGAGAAGCTCGAGGACCACCTGTTGCCCGATGCCATTCCCTCCACCGGTGACCACGACCACTTTGCCGGCGATATCCATGATCTGAGGCTACGCGTGACTGAGCGATGAGTTTGAGCTTCGCTCAGGGTCGGTAATTCGACACGCAATGAGCGAAGGAGAGTCATGACCGATCCCAAAACAGACACACTCGGGGTGCCGGGCGCCGTGCTGACCTACGACGTCAGGAGCAACGACTCGAGCACCGAGCCGGTCCTGTTCATGATCGCTTCGCCAATGGGCGCCGCCGGATTCGAGACCCTGTCGGGATACTTCACCGACCGCACCGTCGTCACCTATGACCCACGTGGGGCAGAGCGCAGCACACTCACCGACGATGCTCCCCAGTCCACGCCGGACGTGCATGCCGACGACCTACACCGGCTCATCTCCTCGCTCGACGCCGGACCCGTTGACCTGTTCGCCAGTAGCGGTGGCGCCGTCAACGCCCTGGCCCTGGTGGCCAAGCATCCTGAGCAGGTGCGAACCCTTGTTGCCCACGAGCCGCCGCTGGCCCAACTCCTCCCGGATCGTGACGAGGCACTCGCCGCAATCCAGGACATCGACGAGACCTACCAGCGGGACGGCCTCGGGCCGGGGATGGCGAAGTTCATCGCCATCGTGATGCACAAGGGACCCGTTCCGGACGACTTCGCCGACCAGCCGGCCCCTGATCCGGCAATGTTCGGGCTGCCGACTGAGGATGACGGCTCACGGAACGATGTGCTACTCGGGCAGAACCTGATCACGAACACCCACTACCAGCCGGACTTCGATGCATTGGGTGCTGCTTCGACTCGCATCGTTGTTGTCGCCGGGGCCGAATCGGAGGGGGAATTGGCGCATCGCGGTGCCGAGGCGACGGCCGAGCAACTCGGAGTGACGCTCGTCACCTTCCCCAGCGACCACGGCGGTTTTCTGGGAGGCGAATACGGCCAGACCGGCGATCCCGCGGCCTTCGCCGCCGCCTTGCGAAAAGTGCTCGACCAAGCCTGAGACGAGGCGGGCGATCCCGCCGCTTCGTATATTCCCCCCTCCATGCGGACGTTCCTCTTCACCGACATCGAGGGAAGCACCCGTCTCTGGGAGGAGCACGGTGACGCCATGGCCTCCGCCCTCGCCCGCCACGACGAGATCCTCACCGTTGCCGTCGATGAGGCGGGTGGCTCGGTGCTGAAGACGACTGGCGACGGGCTGATCGCAGTCTTCGATTCGGTCTCCGACAGTCTGTCCGCTGCCCTCGACAGCCAACGAGCGCTGGATGAAGAACAATGGGGACCGACCGGGTCGCTCCGGGTCCGGATGGGGATCCATACCGGAGATACCGAGAGCCGTGAGGGCGATTACTTCGGGCCGGCAATGAACCGCGCCGCCCGGATCATGGCCGCCGGGCACGGGGG
>JALDXP010000145.1:0-6938 GCA_032154885.1 Actinomycetota bacterium | reverse complement strand
ACCAGTCCGCGATACCAGTCGAAGCTCTGTTTGGGCGAGCGATCGAGCGTGTCGCGATCCACCCAGACCAGGCCGAACTTCTGCGAGAAGCCCTCGACCCATTCCAGGTTGTCCATGAAGCTCCAAACGAAGTAGCCATCCACCGGGACCTGTTCGGCTCGGGCTTCGGCAATGGCCCCCACGTGCGATCTCAAGTAGTCGATTCGCCTGCGGTCTTCGATGACGCCATCCGAATCGGGCCCGTCGGAGTAGCTGGCGCCGTTCTCGGTGACGAGTATCGAAGCCGGCGCATAGGTCTCATTGAGATGGCGGAGATAGCGGTTCAGACCCTCGGCGTCGACCTTCCATCCCATGTCGGTGTAACCCGGTCGTGGATTGGTGCTTGGCGGTTGGCCTGACTCGGCGGGCTCATCGTCACCGGCTGCGATAGTCACGGTCGTGTAATAGTTGAGCCCGAGGAAGTCGATCGGGATCGCGATCGTCTCCATGTCGCCTCTTGCGATGACCCCAGGACCGATTCGGCCTCGATCCACGTAGACCCTCATCACGTCATCGGGATACCCGCGGCCGAACACCGGGTCGAAGAACCAACGGTTGCGGGCCCCGTCGTAGTACCGGGTTGCCGCTCTGTCCTCATCGGAATCAGATGCGGGCTCGGCCGGCCGGCAGTCGATCCCGATCCCAATTTCGGCATCCGACACCACTCCGCGAATCTCCTCCACGGCCTGCCCGTGCGACAACAGGAGATGGTGCCCAACGGTTGTGGCAGTTGGCCAGTCGGAGATGCCTGGAGCGAAGACGCCATCCCGGTGGCCAAGCATCGTTGTCACCCACGGCTCGTTCTGAGTGATCCAGTGGGTGGCGTGCTCCCCCAGGGCACCGGCCACCACGCAGGCATAACGGGCGAAAGCGTCGACCGTGCTCCGCTTGGCCCATCCACCTTTGTCCTGCAGTGCTTGCGGCAGATCCCAGTGATACAACGTCACGTAGGGCGCTATGCCCCGGGCACGCAACCCGGCGACGAGACGTCGATAGAAGTCGAGACCAGCCTGATTCACCCTTCCGTCCCCGTCGGGGATGACCCGCGGCCACGAGATCGAGAAACGGTAAGCAGAGACCCCGAGTGCGGCGAGGAGGTCGAGATCCTCACCCATGCGATGAAAGTGGTCGCAGGCGACATCACCGGGATCACGGAGGCGCCCCAGGTCAGAAAAGCGATCCCATATCGAGTCGCCCTTGCCCTGTTCGTGCCGGGCGCCCTCTATCTGATAGGCGGCGGTGCCGACACCCCAGGCGAAATCGTCGGGAAAGCTCGCGTCGGATTCCGTATTGTCGCTCAGACCCCGGGAAGCCTGCCAGTCAGACGCCCGCGCCCACCTTTTGCTCCGATCCGACCCTGATCCCGCTCTTCGGGTCGAAGAAATGGAGTTTGGCGCAATCGACGATCAGGTCGATCTCATCACCGCGGGAGACCCGGGCATCCGGGCTGACTCTGGCGATGAAGTTCGTCGTGTCGCCGAGCGAGGACACGTCCTGCCCGGTGTCGGCCAGCAGTTCCTCGATGTCGGGGGTGACCACCGGAGGGCGATTCACCGTGAAGTGGACATAGGTCTCGGCTCCGAGCATCTCGGTCACCTCCACCTTCGCCGTCAGGGTCCGGTCAGGGTCCGGGCCCTTGACCGCGGCGGCCTCGAGAGAATTGGGTCGTACCCCGACGACGAGCTCCTCGCCCATCCTGTTCTCGATTCCGGGGTGAGATTCGAGAGCACGCTGATCGACCTTCAATTCGGCATTGGGCAGCTTCACCCAGACCGAGTCGCCGCGGTTCTCCAAGCTCCCGTAACTGAGATTCATGGCCGGGCTGCCGATGAATCCGGCGACGAAGAGGTTGTTGGGGTGGTCGAAGAGGTCGGTGGGGCGGCCGACCTGCTGCAGGTTCCATGGCCTGGCGGATGACACGGGCCGGAGCACTGCGACACGATCACCGAGAGTCATCGCCTCGACCTGGTCGTGGGTGACATAGACGGTGGTGGTCTCGAGACGGCTGTGGAGACGCTCCAGCTCGGCGCGCATCTGCACTCTCAGCTTGGCATCGAGGTTGGACAGTGGCTCGTCCATGAGGAAAGCGGCGGGCTCGCGCACGATGGCTCGACCCATCGCCACACGCTGCCTCTGGCCACCCGACAGTGCTTTTGGCTTGCGCTGCAGGTATTCCTTGATCTCGAGGATGTCGGCGGCCTCATGAACCCGGCGCTGGATCTCGTCCTTGGAGAACTTCCTCAGTTTGAGACCGAAGGCCATGTTGTCGTAGACCGACATGTGGGGATAGAGCGCATAGTTCTGGAAGACCATGGCGATGTCGCGATCCTTGGGGGCGACGTCGTTGACGACCTTGTCGCCGATCATCATCGTGCCTTCGGTGATGTCCTCGAGACCCGCGATCATCCTCAAGACAGTCGACTTGCCGCACCCCGAGGGGCCTACGAGCACGAGGAACTCGCCATCCTCGATCTCGAGGTCGAGGTCGCCTACCGCCCTGGTGCCGTCCTCGTAGATCTTCCCGAGATCCTCCATCGTGATCCGAGCCATGTCTGAACTCCCTCATCTCGCGTGGCCGCCGCCGTGAACCTAGCGGAAATTGCCGGCGCTGGGGAGATGTCAGACCGGCAATTCGGCCAGGTCGAAGCCCGGCATGCCCGAGGCGACCCAATCCTCCAGGGCCTCCTCGTTGGGGACGTCCTGTTCCCGGCGCTGCGCCAGGCGGAACCGATGGTGCAAGAGGTCGCAATATCCCTGGACCGGGTTGCCGTTTCGCAGCTCGGAGATCCGGAGGACCATCGGCTCGAACGACGTGGTCAGCCATTTGAACGCGCCCACACTCTTTCCCGACGCCGAGACCGAGCCGTGTTTGGCCAGGTAGTAGTTCAGGTCGCTGAGAATGACCCGAGCCTGGTTCTCCGAGGCGTCGATGCCGGTCTGTTGTCGCAAGCGCTCCGAATGAAATGTGCGACCGCCGACCTCGACCTTCATCCTGACGAGACTCCCTTCATCAGTAGGCGTCAGGTCGACATCGTTCACCGAGAACCCGAGATGATTGAGACGACCGATCCGTTCTCTGATCCGATAGCTCTCGTCACGGGTGATCACGAGCTCCTCGGTCAGCTCGTGCCATAACGACCGATATCGCGTCTCCACATCGTCGCCCAGCGTGAAGTCGGCCCGGTCGACCTCCAACCCGGTCATCGCTGCGATGTCGGCCATCTCGCCGGCGAGGTTCAGCTTCATGATCTCCAGGTCTTCGAGTCTCTGCCCATCCGATAGCCGGTCGTAGAGGCGGGAGGTCTCGGCGTCGATCATGATCGACTCGATGGCCTCGGCGTCGTATCGGTAGAGCAGGTTCGACAGCGAGCAATCCCCCCAGAAGCAACCTGAGACATGAAGCTCGACCAGGAGGCCGGCCACGGCGTCGAGCATCTGGTCCCGTCTCGGGCCAAAGCCGGAACCACTGACCAGATGCCGGTAGGGAAAGGCGTGCTCGACATATCGAGTGATGACTGCCGCCGACTGCTCGTCATGAGGGTCGAGCCATACCCGCTCGACCAGGCCCACGACCTCGGCCGACCTCGTCGTTCGTTCTTCGAGGGCCCGGAACACCTGATACTCGCTGTTGGCCAACCTTCTGGGCAGCTCCTTGATCACGAAGACGCCTTCGTCGTAGGCGACGAAGACCACCGGATGACGATGGATCCCGGTTGGCATCTCGACCAGACGCTCATGGACCCAGTCGTTGACCGGGTGGTCCCAGGGGAGATCGAGGAACTCCGGGTTGCCGGGCCGGATGAGGAGATGTGGGGTGCCCATCGAGATTCATTCTGCCAAGACAGGTGGATGTCGCTTGACAGCGGACCTTCAGACTTTGTAAGTTTCCTTAACTTTCTTTGGAGGAGGAAAGATTTGGCTGTCGACAGCAATCTGACCGACCGGCGTCACGCCAAGGCGACCCGTCACGATTCACGTCGCAGCAACCTTCGCACAACCCTCGAGCTGGTCTCCGACCAGGGCGCCACCAGCAGGGCCGAGATCGCACGGCAGACCGGTCTATCACGTGCCGCCGTCTCGAGTCTGGTAGGCGAGTTGATCGAAAACGGCCTGCTTCGCGAATTGGGCCAGGGAACCTCAGCAGGTGGCAAGCCGCCGACGCTCCTCGCCCTCAATGAGAGGGGCCGTGACATCGTGGCAATAGATCTCGGTCACCGGCCGTTCCGGGGGGCACTGGTGGATTTGAGCGGGCGAATTCACGAGCGCGTCGATGCAACTCAGGCAGAGACGGCCCCAGTTGGTTCGAAAGCCCACGAGGTGGCAGTCGATCTCATCGAGACATTGATCGGGAAAGCCACTGCCCCGGTTCTCGGGATTGGAGTCGGTGCTCCCGGGGTGATCAACCCCGACGGCACAGTCCTAGAGGCCACCAACCTCGACTGGCATGGATTCGAGCTGGGCACCGAGTTGCGGCGCCGGTTCGACATCCCCGTCTCGATAGCCAACGATGCCGCGATGGCGGCACTGTTCGAGTTCCGCCGCCGTCCCACCGACCGCAATCTCATCCTGGTCAAGCTCGGCCGTGGCGTCGGAGCCGGGGTGATACTCAATGGAGCCCTCCATCGCGGCGAGCATTCCGCGGCAGGTGAGATCGGCCACGTCAGAGTGAAGGACGATGGTGACGCATGTCGCTGTGGGAACTCCGGATGTCTCGAGACCGTCGCCAGCGTGCCGGCCATCCTGCGTCGGCTGGGTGCCGACCCGGAGCGTCATCCATGGGACGCACTCGCCCTCGCCGGTCTCGTCGGCGACGAGCCAGTCCGCCGGGCACTTTCCGAAGCTGGACGACATATCGGGATGGTTCTGGCCAACGTCGTGGCGACCCTCGACATCGGCCATGTCGTGTTGGCGCCGGAACTGCTCAACGCCAGCGACATACTCATCGAGGAGATTCGCAACGAGATGCGCAGTCGCATCCTCCCCGCCACAGCGGATCTGCTCGAGATCGAGGCCACTCAGATCGGAGCGGACCTCGTCCTGGCCGGCGCAGCCTCTGGCGTCCTCGTCGACCGTCTCGGGGTGGTATTGCGATGACGACGACAGTCGGAATCGACATCGGCGGTTCTTCCACGTCAGCCGTCGCCATCGGACCCGAAGGGCAAGTCTTGGGCCGTCATCAGATCAAGACGGCTGTAGAGGGTGGCCGGCAGATGGTCTCCTCGGCCGTCGCCGCATTCTCCGCGCTCGAGGTCGACGATTGCGCGGCTATTGGGGTGGGAGTGCCAGGTCAAGTCGATCCGACGACGGGTCAAGTGGCCATGGCAGTGAACCTCGGCGTAGGCGCGGAGCCATACGGCCTGGCAAACGAGATCGAGGCGGCGCTCGGCGTCCCGGTGACCGTCGAGAACGATGTGCATGCCGCAGCGGTAGGGGCGTACGAGATTCTTCGCCTCGATGCCCAGGGCCCCGAGAGCCTTGCCCTGGTCAGCATCGGAACCGGAATCGGTGCCGGAGTCGTAGTGAAGGGTGCATTGTTACGCGGGGCACGAGGCATGGCTGGTGAGATAGGGCACGTCGTCGTCGATGGGGCAGGCGTCATGTGTCGATGTGGCCAGCGGGGATGTCTCGAAGCCGTCGCGGCCGGCCCTGCGATATCGAGGGCATGGCCCAAAGGAGTGAACGGGACTGCGGCCACTGCCCTGTTCGGAGCGGCCTCGGATGGTGATGCTGCCGCTGAGAAGGTGGCCGGGCGGATTGCAGGCCATCTCACCACCGCCCTCATCTGGCTCGCGGCGACCTACGACACCGAGGTGATCGTCCTCGCCGGCGGAGTGTCCGGTGCGGGCGAGCCCTTTCTGGCGGCAGTGCGCGAACAGATCGGCCGTCGGGGGGTGGCATCAGAACTCGCCGCACGGAGGCTGCGACCTGAGCAGGTCATCCTGGCTAGGGTCGATGACCCGCCTGGGCCCCGGGGCGCAGCCGTCCTGGCTGCCAATCATCTTCTTCAAACGCGGGTGTCACCCGCAACAAGCAAGCAGAAACAATGAGCAACCTAGAAGGAGGAACGGTATGAAGAAATACCGATGGCTCTGGCTGGCGGTGGTGATGGCGTTCGTTATCGCCGCATGTGGCGGCGGCGACGCCACCACAACGACAGCCGGGGAGGGTGCAGCCACCACCGAAGGCGGAGCGTCGACAACGGCCGCTGAGGGTGGCGCAACGACGACAGCCGGTGCGCCGGCCGAGTCGACTGGCTACGAGAACCTCGACGCCGCCATGGCCGGGGAGTACGAGGGAACGACGGTCGAGATCGTGGCCCAGTGGGTGGAAGGCGAAGAGGAGAACTTCAATGCTGCTCTCGACCCCTTCCGTGAGGCCACCGGGATCGACGTCCAGTACGAGGGTCTCCCCGACTACGAGCTGGCCTTGCAGACGAGGGTCGATGGCAACGACGCTCCCGACCTGGCCCAGATCGCACAGCCCGGCAAGATGGCTTCGTACCAGGCGGACGGCCAACTGGTCGACATCAGCAGCTGGTTCAACGTCGACAAGCTCAGAGAAGAGCAGGTCGCCGGTTTCGTCGAGCTGACCGAGGTCGACGGTGGCGTCTACGGCGTGTACTACAAGACCGACGTCAAGTCGATCGTGTGGTACCCGGTCGCACCGTTCGAAGAGGCCGGCTACGCGATTCCCACCACCTGGGACGAGATGACCGCTCTGAGCGATCAGATCATTGCCGATGGCAATGGCAACCCGTGGTGCATCGGGATCGAGTCCGAGGCCGCTGACGGCTGGGTCGCCACCGACTGGCTCGAGGACATCGTCCTGCGAACTGCCGGAGTCGACTTCTACAACCAGTGGTGGAAGCACGAGGTCCCCTTCAACTCTCCCGAGGTGCT
>JALDXP010000144.1:0-7006 GCA_032154885.1 Actinomycetota bacterium | reverse complement strand
ACACGTCGTCACGGTCGCCGCGGATCCTGACGATCTTCTCTTCCTGATGGGTGACCTCGAGACCGCAGGTCGCCTCGCACAGTGGGCAAGTCCTGAAGTCGATCGACGTGGTCATCTCGCGGCGACCATCACCTCGTCGGCGCGGTCCCGCACGACCGGCAGGGGTGGCTCGATGCGGACATCTCGTCTGGTGAGCCTTTCCCCACAATGAGCGCAGTGGGTGACCGCCTGCGCCTCGTTGCCACAGCTGACATGTATGACTTTCTGCCGCTCATTCCCGGCCGGCGGCTTCCATCGCTCCCCATAGCTCCACAGCGTCATCAGCACATCGAAGAGGTCCTTGCCCTGTTCGGTGAGCCGATACTCGTACCGGGGAGGGCGATCCTGATAGAGCCGGGTCTCCAGCATCCCGTTGCCGACTAGTCGTTCCAGTCGGTCGGTCAGGACATTGCGCGCGATGCCGAGGTCGTTGACGAACTCGTCGAACCGGCGCACCCCGAGGAACGCATCGCGAAGGATGAGGATCGTCCACGAATCGTTGACCATCTCGACGGTGTTGGCCACGGCGCACTCGAGATGTTGAAGCGACTTTCGGGACATGAGATCATCGTAGCGAGTTTCGAGTTGCAATGCACTACTGAGGTCGTTAGGGTTGTGAGTAGCTATTCGAAACTCACCGTTCGAGTGATCAACCAGGAGGTGTGTATGCGAAAAATCCCCCCTCCCCGCCTGCGGCGGTACTCCCCCCTACGGAGGGAGAGACTCTTCAAGAGCCTGCGGATGAAGCGACGTCAACCCAGCCCACCCTTGTATCTCCTCGAGTTGGACCTCCCCTTCGAGGACGTGATGGCTGACCTGACCTACCCCTCCCCCAAGCTGGCCTGATCGGCCCCGGCCACCTCGTCGAGAAACCAGTCGAGCATCCGCTCCAAGGCCGGCTGGGACTCGATCTCCCGATAACGGCTCTCGTCGATGAGCCCGTCGGGGTTGCGACCCGCCGCGATCAACTCCTGGGCGCCTCCCTCCTCCCGGCACCACGAAGCGAGTAGCTCGCCGGACATCTCGGGATGAAATTGGACGGCGAGCCCCCGACCGGAGCGAAACGACTGGACACCCGACTCGTTTCGCGCCAGCTCGACTGCACCGGCGGGCACCGTGAACTCATCGTGATGGAACTGGAACCACGGGCCGTCGGCAATCTGCTCGGTAGCCGAGCCGACGTCCGTCCATCCGTACTCCGGTCTGGCCGCATGGCTGACCTTCCCGCCGAGGGCAGCTGACATCGCCTGGGCCCCGAAGCAGATTCCGAGCATGGGAACGCCGGTAGCAAGACGACTGCGGATGAATTCGAGCTCGGGGCCGAGCCATCCCTGGACCCGATCCTCGTAGACAGACCAGGGGGACCCCATCAGCACCACGAGATCGTATTGGTCGTCGGGAAAGGTGGCGGTCACCGCCGGGTCACGAATGTCCTCCACCACGACGAAGGGAACGAGAGTGGCGCCGCGCTTCTCCAGATGGGACCCCACCCGTTCTGGTGTGGACAGGGGATCATGTTCGACTACGAGTGTTCGCACGGGCCTGCAGGGTACCGACAGTCACAAACAGGCCTGTTGCGGCAACATGTCCGTTGATACTGTGTCGAGGCGAGTGACCGACCTGCCCTACGCCCGTGTCCGCTTCCTCTGGCCCGATCATCTGGGACTGGCCCGGGGCAAATACCTCTCGGCGGCTCGCGCTTCCGAAGGCTCGAACCACTGTGTTGCATTGTTCTCCCTTCAGCTGAACCGTGAGATGATCCCTTTCCCGGGGGCGCATCACGAGAGCTTTCCCGACGTCGAAGCGCGCTTCGACACCGACGCCATCAGACCGGGCTGGGAGAAGGACACCGGGGTCGTGGTCGCCTCGATCACGAAAGAGGGCGTGCCCATCGAGCTGGCTCCTCGATCGATCCTGGAGCGTGTCGTCGGCGAATGGAGGTCCGCAGGGTTCAACCCGATGGTCGGGCTGGAGTTGGAGGCGTTCCTGTTCGAGCCCGATGAGGACCAGGGTTGGAACCCGATCCAGACCCCAGGGTCATATGTGTATGGGACCGGGACCGCGGTCGACCCCAGCGGGACCATCGAAGAGATCATGCAGACCGCCCACGAGATGGGCATCGAGTTGGAGTCGGTCAACTCCGAGTACGACGACGGCCAGTTCGAGCTGACCCTCCGCTACGGAGAGGCGCTGAAAGCGGCCGACGACGCCTTCCTGTTCAAGGTCATGGCCCGGGAGGTGGCCGCCAAGCGCGGGTACTTGCTCGCCTTCATGGGCAAACCGATCACAGATCGAGGTGGGAGCGGGATCCACGTCAACTTCTCCCTGCTCGACGAGCAGGGTGAGAACGCCCTTGCCGACCCGTCTGCGCCGGGCGGTCTGAGCGCCCTGGCCCGTCACTGCATCGCCGGGATAGTCCACGATCACGTCTCGATGTCGGCGTTGGTGGCGCCCACCGTCAACGCCTACAAGCGGCTCCGCCCCGGCTCGCTAAATGGGTTTTATGCCAACTGGGGCTTTGATCACCGCGGGGTGGCGCTGCGCGTGCCACCCGCTCGGGGTAGCGCCACGAGGCTGGAGCACAGACTCGCCGACGGCGCGGCCGGGCTCCACCTGGCCACGGCCGCCACTCTGGTAGCGGCGCTGCGCGGGGTGACGAAGGGCTTGGAATGCCCCCCGGCCGAGACACAGGACTGCATCACCGGCGCAGATTCCGACGTGACGGTCCCTCCAGACTTGGGGGCAGCTCTCGACGCCTTGGAGAACGACAAGGACTTCGTGGAGGCCTTCTCACCGGCCTACGTGGAGGGATTCCTCGCCGTGAAGCGGGCGGAGTGGGAGCGATTCAGACATCACACGACCGACTGGGAGATCGCCGAATACCTCCCCTACTACTGATACCACTAGCAGTGAGCGGTTGGTCGGAGCCGGGGTGTGGAGAAGGTCAAGAAGCGGGACGGACCGGGCGGGGTGGGGCTATTGCTCGCCGAGGGAGGCGGGAGCGGGTTCCAGGTCCGTCCCACATTCTTGACTTTCCAAGGCCGCCGCCTTACCCCTGGGGCGCGAACCTCAAACAACTTTTCTCCCGGGAACGCGACAATGCCCGGGCCACGAAGGACCCGGGCATTCGACACAGTGGTTGTCAGGCGAGAATCTTGGCCTTCTGAGCGGCGAATTCCTCGGCGCTGATGACACCCTGACTCTGCAGGTCGGCCAGCTTCTTCAGCTCATCGGCAGATGAGGCTCCCCCACTCGACGCGCTGACTTGCTGGATGTACTCCCTCTGCGCCTTCTCCTGTTGGACTGCCATAGCCATGGCGCGCTCCTGCATGGAGCCGCCACGGGCGATCAGGTAGATCAACACCCCGAGCCAGGGCAAGATCACGACGAAGATCGTCCAGAACGCCTTCCCCCAGCCGCTCAAGTCGTGGCTGCGGAAGATGTCAGAGAAGATCGTGATGAGTAGCCAGATCCAGGCAAAGAACAGGAAGAACCAGAGCATGCTCCAGAACAGATCCATTAAGGGCACGACGCCACCTTTCTAGTTTTTGTTGGCTCTTGCAGACGGCCAACTATTCAGTCTGGGGCGATGCTACAGCCTTCGACATGCCCACAATCGCTTAGATGGGGTGAATACGCTTTGAGGGCGGTCGTGCAGAATCGGCCTGAATCCAAACAGGAGGAGCAATGACGGAGCGAGAAACCAGCGGCTGGGCGGTCGGATGGGCCACCTTCGCCGCCCTGATGATGATCATGATCGGCTTCTGGCATGCCATCGCCGGTCTCGTCGCCCTGTTCGAGGACCAGTTTTACGTAGTCGGTCAGGAATATGTCTTCCAACTCGACGTGACGACCTGGGGATGGATCCATCTCATCCTGGGCATAGTCGTGGTCCTCGCCGGGGTGGCACTGTTCAGTGGTGCGGTATGGGCCAGGACCATCGGCGTGATCCTGGCGGTGGTCAGCGCCGTGGCAGCTTTTGCCTGGCTCCCCTACTACCCGATCTGGGGCGCGCTCATCGCCGCCTCGGCCATCTTCGTCATATGGGCGTTGACGGCTCACGGCCGGGACATCGTGAAGGGCGTCTGACCGAACTTTGACTACCACGAACGACACGACGACGGACAGGTCTGTGCCGCGCAAGTGGATTGCGGTCTTGCTCGTCGTCGTGTCCTCGATTTTCGTGGTCATCTCGGCGGTGGCGGTGTGGGCACATCGCACCATCTTCGACACGGACGTCTTCATGGCGACCATCGAGCCCGCCCTGGAGGACCCCCAGTTCACCACTGCGCTGGGCGACTACCTCACCGACGAGATCACCACAGCCCTGGATCTCGAGCAACGACTACAGGAGCCGCTGGCGAACCTCGATGCGTTCCTCACCTCTGCTCTGTTCGGATTGCTCGGTATCGATGAGGGAACACTGGGCTTTCTGGGCCAGATAGACCGACCGACTCTGGCCGCACTGGCCGGTCCCATCGCCGACGAGCTCAACGGGCGCATCGAGATGAGGGTCGACCAGGTGATGGAGTCGAACGCGATGCAAGAGCTCATCCCGGAAGTGGTGAGGCGGGCCCACCAGGGGGCGACAGCCCTTCTCGCCGGAGACATCGAAGAGACACCCAACATCTCCATCGTGGAAGGCGAGGTTCGTCTCAACACGTTGCCGATCATCGGTCGGGTCTTGCAAGAGGTCGTGACGGAGCTGCGCGACGTGCTTCCAAATGTGAACGTTCCGGATGTGATTTCCGATCGAGTACCCGAGGCGGTTGCTCAGTTCAAGGAGTCGCTGGGAGACCGGGTTCCCGACGACTTCGGGCAGATCGCACTGATGTCCGAGGAACGGCTGAACGCGGCCCAGGCGACTGCCGACCGAATCGACCGCTGGGTCTGGGGCATCGTCATCCTCACCATCATCCTCATCGTCGTCACGATGTTCGTGTCACAAACGCGTCGTCGCACCGGCATCCAGCTCGGGATCGGGATCGCGGTTGCTTTTGTCGTCTCTGCCGCCGTGCTCAACCGTGTCGAGTCTGCGCTGGTGGCCGAGATCGCCAACCCGGTTGCGGGAGAGACTGCCGCCGCTCTATTCGGGCACCTCCTCTCCGGGCTGCGAACCGGGATAATCGCCGTGATAGTGATCTCGGCCGTCATCGCCCTGGTGCTCTATCTGGTCGGCCGACCCCAGTGGGTCACCACCACAGGCGAGAAGATGAGCACCGTCTTGCCTGGCAGCTCGGACACGGGTGGCGTGAACAGTTGGATCGCCGGTCACTACGACCTGCTCAGGATTGCAGCGGTTGCCGTTGCGCTGCTCGCCCTCTTCCTCATCGGGTTCGGATTCGTCACCGTCCTCGTCATTGGCGCCATCCTCGCCCTCATCCTGTGGTGGCTGGCGCAGGCCCGGGACGCGGCAGCACCGTTACCTGAGGTACCTGACGCCATATATGACGCTACGGCGACAGAGAAGGACAACTGAACTTCAGTCGGGCTTTCTTAGTCGGCCCAGCGACGCATATGTCGCTACGTACCTCAGGTAAGCGGACGTATCTCCCCGTCCACCACCAGCTGGTCGACGATGCCCACCACGACGGCGCGGATTGCGCCGTGGTCGAGGCCAAGAATCTGCCGGGCGGAGCTTCCCTCGTCCAGGATGAGCACGATGTCGCCCACTCCGGCATCGACCACATCGACCGCGATGGTGTAGCCCGACGGCTTGCCGTCGATGTCCTCGATGTCACAGAGGAGAAGTCGGTGCTCGTCGAGCAGCGGGATGTTGATCGTCGAGATGACCGTCCCTGCAACTCGCCCTACTTTCATTCTTCTTCCTCGACGTGGACGTCGTCGACGATCCCGACGATCGCATGGTCGACAGGGACGAACCTCTCGGGCAACGCCTCGGCAGCCTCCCGGGAAGCGACGAAATAGACCAACTCTCCGGGCCCGGCCATCGACACGGCATCGGCCGCTACCAGGGTCTCGCCCTTGGGCCGGATCCCCTTGTCGAGCGGCTGCACGATGAGGAATCGAATCCCCTCCAGACCTGGCGCCTTCTCTGTCGCCACCACGCTGCCCAAGACGCGTCCCAGCTGCATCTCACGGTCCCCCGTTGGGCAGTGCCGACACGCGGCTCAGGAATCGGAGATCGGTGCGGAGGTTTTCGGCCATCTCTCCATGGAGTTGGGCGATGAGATCGGAGCGGACCATGCTGCCATGGCCATCGGCCCTCCCGACGGCCGCGGCCAGGGCCGCCTCGACCTCTGCCACCACCCCCGAGAAGAGGACATAGCCCTTGCCGCCGAGCCCGTCAGCGAGACGGATCGCGGCGAGGTCGACGTCTGCCGCCTTGGCCCCTGCGTCGGCGGCATCTATGGCGGCCGCAACGGTGGTCGTCTCGACGATGCCGAGTGCCTCTTCACCGACCGTTGCGAGGGAGATGTTTCCCGTGACTGCGTCTGCCACCGCAGGGTGGACATCGGGGAGAAAGACCATGTCGGACAGCGATTCGGCCCCATTGCCCACCCGCACCGCCTCATCGACGCTGGCCGTGTCGCCTGTCACCAGAACCAGATATTTGCCGGGGTGGACCGTGCCGGCGTAGATGGCGCCCAGCGGCGACGACTTCACCATGGCGTCCCCAGCGACGATGCCGGCACTGATCGATTCGAACTCGAACAGGGCGATTGCGGAGTCGAGCTCAGACAATGCGCAGGGCCCCGACCACGGTCACCCGCCGCACCCTGGAGAAAGTGCGGGGCCGGGTCAATCCCTCACCTGTCGGGCTGGCAATCGAGAAGGAGGTGAACCCCTCACCGCCCTCACCCAGACCGTTGAAGTTGGAGCCGTTGGCCACGAAGATGCTGCAGTTCATCGCTCGGGCCATCCTGGTGATGGTCTCGACATTGGTGCTGTGGATCGAGGCGGTGTGCCGGAAACCGTGCTCGGAGCGGACCGCCAGATCGATGGC
>JALDXP010000143.1:0-7033 GCA_032154885.1 Actinomycetota bacterium | reverse complement strand
GCGGGGCGACATCTATTTTGGGGCCTACATCACGACCCATATCGGGGTGAATCCCGATACCGGCTCGCTCCCCCGTGCCCGATCCTGAGCTCAACAAGAGCGACGGAGGGTCATGAACGCATATATCACCAGTGTCGGCAGCTATCTGCCCGGCGAGCCGATCGGAAACGACGAGATCGAGACCTATCTCGGCAGGAGCAGCGGCTCGGACCGACTTCGGCGACGGATGCTGGACGCCAACGGGATCGAGAAGCGTCACTACGCCATCGATCGTGACGGCCGGACCCGGATGCTCAATGAGGAATTGGCTGTGGCCGCGATATCCGCCGCACTGCATTCGAGAGGGATTGCACCAAGCGATATCGGGATGTTGGCCACCGGCACCACTCAGGGAGATCTGCCCGTCCCTGGATTTGCGTCGATGGTGCATGGGCGACTCGGCGGTGGGCCGATGGAAGTGCTCTCCGCCGGCGGTGTCTGCTGCTCCGGCATAGCTGCCATGCGGGCCGCCGAAGCCGCCGTCCTGCTCGGTCGTCATCGAGTGGCTGTGGCAGTGGGCTCGGAGATGGTTAGCCGCACTCTCCGCTCCAGTCGCCTCCCCGACAAGGTCTCCTTCGACGCCGAGTTTCTCCGTTTCATGCTCTCCGACGGAGCCGGAGCCGTGGTCGTCGAAGACCGGCCTCGCAGTGACGGCGTGTCGCTTCGCATCGACTGGTCCCATCTGGTGTCACATGCCCACCGATTCCCGGTCTGCATGTACGCCGGCTCGGCAACCCCTGACACGGTCGAGGCCGGCGCCACCTGGCAGGACCAGCCGACACCGGCCGATGCCCATTGCGCCGGAATGCTCAACCTGAGGCAGGACACCGCGATCCTGGGCAGCATTGTCGCCCTGGGGGTCGAGGAGTACATCGGTCTGGTGCGCGACGGCCGGATCGTCCCCCAGGAGGTCGACCATCTCCTGGTTCATTACAGCTCGGAGTACTTCCGCTCCGACATCGTCAGGCTGATGAGCGAAGCGGGGCTGATGATCCCTGAGGATCGTTGGTTCACCAATCTCCGCACCAAGGGCAACACGGGTGCCGCCAGCATCTACATCATGCTGGAAGAGGCGTTCAACGGAGGTCGCTTCTCCCCCGGCGATCGCATCTTGCTGATGGTCCCCGAATCGGGGAGGTTCTCGGTTTCCTTCGTCCACCTCACCTGCGTCGGCCCCATCTCTCCCCCCGAAGGGGGGAGTACCGGCGCAGCCGGGGAGGGGGGATTCTTTTCTCCCCCCAAAGGTGGGAGTACCGGTGCAGCCGGGGAGGGGGGCATCCATCTCCGGCCCTTGGGGCCACCTCCCCCTACGGGGGAGGAAATGGCCTCCGAATGGCTACTCGAGGAGCTGGCTCTGGTCTGGGCCCGGTTCGAGATCCAGCTGTCCAAGGTTCCGATCGTGGCCCGTATCGAGACCGGACAGGCAACTATCGACGACTACCGCAGCCTGCTCTACAACCTGAGGCAGCAGGTCAAGGAGGGCGCTCGCTGGATCACGCGCGCTGCCTCCAACGTCACCTCGGAGCACACCGAGCTGCGGGCCGAGTTCATCGAGCACGCCGCAGAGGAGCAGCGCGACTTCCGCATGCTCGAAGACGACTACGTGAGTGTTGGCGGGGACCGAGCCGTCATCGAGACCGGGGAGAAGAACCCGGGGTCGGAGGCACTCTCGGCCTTCATGTTCAACCAGGCGAGTCGGGAAAACCCGTTCGACCTGTTGGGGGCGATGTACATCATCGAGGGCTTGGGGGCCAACAAGGCGACGCGCTGGATGGAGCTGCTGAGGGATCAGCTCGATCTGACCCCGGACCAGGTCAGGTTTCTCACGTATCACGGCGGCGCCGACGAGGCGCACACCGAGAAGATGTTCGAGATCCTCCGCTCGGAGCTGATCACGCCGGAGATCGCCCGTTCGATCGTCCACACCGCCTGGGTCGTTGCCCGTCTCTACGCCCTGCAATTGGAGGAGGTCGACAATGGTTGAGCTTCGAACGAGCCAGATGCTCGATTCCGGAGGGCCGGGAATCTGGGAGGCGCTGGCGGGAGACCCCACGTTCCATTTCGACCGTCACGCCCTGGAGCTGCTCCGCAGGGACCAGTCCAGGTGGTCCCACCGCTGGGTACGGCCGCCGGTCCGAGTGCTGAGCAGGATCCTTGTGGCTGTGACCGTGTTGGTGAAGCGAGTGCTCCCCTTCGAGTTCTCCTCCCACCGCCTCCTCGATCGCCTCGGGATCTGGTTCATGACCCGTTTCGTCTCCGAGGAAGGTGGGGAGCTACTCCTCCGCCACTTCGTCATCGAGACCAACGTCCTGGCGTTCATCGCCCGCAACAGCGGCCTCGACGAGCCGACCTTGCGACCGGTTCACCTCCATCAGCTCGCGGACAACGCCGTCATCGACCACGACCTCAACCTCTATCAGGTGTTGACCGACCTCGGCGGCCGGCCCCTGCCCCGGCCTGAACTGCGAACTACGCCTCTCGACTATTCGATGCTCGAGGTGGGAGCGATCCAGCGTCCGACCGACCGCAAGTGGCTTCGTCTCGATCTGGAGACCGGGATGAGCCTGATGAACATCATGTTCTCCCTGCTCACCACCAGTGACGAGTACCGCAGGGCGGTGCACTCACTTCAACTCGACGAGTCGGTGCTGGCGATCCTCGCCGAGCTCACCGGCGACGAGGTGTTCCGCAGCTGGAAGCCGGCCGGCTACATACCGATCGTCCGCACCAACCGTGACGTCCCCGGCGACCTGTTCGCCCATGCGGTGATCCACGAGTACATCCACGCCCGTCTCCGCGACCGGGCCCGGCCATGCGGTGACAATGGAGTCTGCCCTGTGGTGGAACGGGTGCTGACCTCGATCTGAGAGCAGTAGATCGGGACAGTGCGACCGATAGCCTCTCCTCGTGGCCATAGCCAGCGAGGGGGATCCTCACCTCTTACCCGTCGACCGCACCCTGACCAGGGTGGTAGTCCTCATGAGGCTGCTCGGTTGGGCCTGGATGATCATCCTGATCCTCGTGGCGATGTTCACCGCCGAGCCGGAGCCAGATATTCCCATCCTGGTCGGAGCCATGCTCCTCGGCACGGCCGGTACCGGTCTGACTCTCATTGCAGCCCGCAGGGGATTTCTCGGTGACATCTGGTACGTCGCCCTCGACGGAGCCATCGCCCTGCTCCTGGTCTCGGCGGGCTGGTTGGCCGGTACCGACTTCATCTCCGGCGGCTACCCGGCGTCGTGGGTGTTCATCGTCGCCTTCGCCACCAACTTTCGAAGCACGATCGTGATCGGCGCCATCGCCGCCATCGTCTTCGCTCTTCTCCACCTGATGATGGATCTCGACCAGACGAGGCTGTTCGGGAGTGTCCAGTTCCTGGTGGTGGCGGTGGTGGTCGGTTGGGCCTTCGAGGCACTGCGGGAGAGGGACCGGCTGCGCATCCATGCCGAGGAGGAGCGGGCGCAGGCAGAGGCGGACCTGGCGCGGGAGAGGGAACGATCGATGCGGCTCGAAGAGCGATCTCAGATTGCTCGCCGGCTCCACGACTCGGTGCTTCAGACGTTGAAACTGATCAGTGACACATCGGAAGATCCCGCCGAGGTTCGCTACCTGGCCCGGGTCCAAGAGAGGGATCTGCGACAGACGATCAACGAGTACCAATCACAGCACGAGGACAGCTTCCGGGCCCGCCTGCTCGACGTTCGGGCCACGGTGGAAGACCGGTTCCGGGTCGAGATCGAACAGGTGATTCGGGACGATGCCGAGATGACCGATGCGCTGCGAGCTGTGGTGGCCGCCACTTCTGAAGCGTTGAACAATGCGGCCCGACATTCGGGGATGCAGCAGATCGACCTGTTCTCCGAGATCCGCGACGGCGTGGCCCAGGTGAATGTCCGCGATCGGGGGACCGGCTTCGACCCGGCAACGGTCGCTCGAGGGGGGTTGGCCGATTCGATCGTCAACCGGGTGGAAGCGGCCGGTGGCACGGCCGAGGTGCGATCGGCACCGGGCAAGGGCACAGAGATCGAGATTCGGGTCCCGCTGTCATGATGGCGACGTCGAAGCCACGGGTCTTCCTGGTGGAGGACCATCCCTTGACCCTTTTCGGCCTCCAGCGTTACCTGGAGGAGCGTTACGACGTGGTCGGCTCGGCCACGGAGGCGGCGGCCGCCATCGAGATGATCCTCGACCGTCGACCCGAGCTCGTTCTGCTCGACGTCCATTTTCCCGGCGGCGGCGGGCCGGCGGTCATCGAGGCGGTGAAGAAGACGGACAACGAGATCAAGTTCCTCGCCTTCACCGTTTCCACCTCTGCCGAGGATGTCGTCAGGTTGTTCAAAGCGGGGGTCGACGGTTACGTCGTCAAGACCACCGACGGCGTCGCTCTGGAGGAGCAGATCGAGCTGGCCCTGAGCGGTGGGCGTCCGGTCTCCCGATACGTGGCGGGACATTTGCTCAGCATCGACGAGGTGGCGTCCACTCAGAGTGAGATCGAAAGACTCACCCCCAAAGAGCGTGAAGTCGTAACCCTGATCGCCCGGGGCTTTCGCTACCGGGAGGCGGCCGACGAGCTGGGGATCAGCCAGAAGACACTGGAGACCCACATGCGGCATGTATTCGACAAGCTCGGCGTGGCCAGCCGTCACGAGATGACCAGGTTGGCGTTCGAGACCGGGTTCCTCCGACCCGGCGACTTCGACTGATCCGCATCGGGGTATATCCCGATACCCCGAAATCACTCACTGTCCGATCCTGTCTCCATGAGTGCATACGCAAACGCATTGGAAATGGCACGGGAGACCCCGGACACCCGGAACCGCTACGTCGACTTCTTGCGAGCGGTCTCCATCCTCGTCGTGGTGGTCGGGCATTGGCTGATGGCGGCGCCGCAGGTGATGGGTGATGACATTGCCTTCAACCATCTGCTGTCGACAACAAACTGGACCCACTACTTGACCTGGATTCTTCAGGTGATGCCGCTCTTCTTCCTCGTTGGCGGGTACGCCAACGCGGCGAGCTGGCGTTCGGCACGGCTTCGGGGAGAGCCATACGGGGCCTGGCTGCGAGCCAGATTGCGACGCCTCGTCCTCCCCGTGCTTCCCCTCCTCGCGGTGTGGGGGATCGGCGCCTATGTCCTTTTCCAGTCCGGCCTCGACCCCGATCTGATCAGGCTGGGCTCGCAAGCGGCGCTGGTTCCGCTCTGGTTCCTCGCCACCTATTTGGCGGTCGTCGCGCTGACTCCGGTGACGCTCCGCGCCTGGGACCGATTCGGATACAAGTCTCTGATCGTGACGGCCGCCCTGGCCGGGCTCATGGATCTTCTCTCACTTGGCTTCGGCTTCGACGCCGCCGGCTATCTCAATTACCTGTTCGTCTGGGGGACGGTGCACGGCGTCGGATATGCATGGGCTGACTCGCGGCTGGGAGGCGTCACCCACCGCCTGATCCTTTCTGCAGCTGGATTCCTCACCGCTGCCGCCCTGGTGGTATTCGGGCCGTATCCGGTGGCGATGGTCGGTCTCGACACGGCGACCGTCACCAACAGCCAGCCGCCGAAGGTGACCCTTGTCGCACTGGCGCTGTTCCAGACCGGTTTGGCCCTGGCCCTCGAGGGACCAGTACGGCGCTGGTTGGCCAGGGAGAGCGTGTGGGCACCGGTGGTGATGGTCAATGCTCGGATCATGACCATCTACCTGTGGCACATGACCGCCTTGGTCGTCATGATTGGTGGCCTGATGCTCGCCGGCGGCATCGGTCTCGGAGTCGAGGTCGACACGTCGATGTGGTGGCTGACCCGACCATTCTGGCTGGCAGCGCTGGCGGGTATTAGCTGGCCGTTCATCTTGGTCTTCGGCCGCTTCGAGCGCCCGCGAGCAGACCGTCGCCCGGCCCCCCGAGCCTGGAGACCGGTGATAGCTGTGATGCTGTTCTGCGCCGGCCTCGGTTTCGTCGCTGCCGCCGGTGTGGTCGACGACCAGGGGTTGAATGGCTTGGTCCTCTCCCTGCCCTTCATCGCCGCCATTGCCGGCGGTGTCGGAGGTGCTCGATTGTGGGACCGAACCAGCTGATGCCGCGCTTCACATCCCCAATTCATCCATGCGGGTCTGGGAGACGGCACGAGCAGCTTCGATCTGGCATGCCGACGACTTGATGGCATCGAGGAACGGCTCCCTTTCGAGTACCAGGAGATCCAGATCGCTCTCTGCCAACACGGTCGCAGTTCGGGGAATGTCCCTCAGCAAGGCAATCTCCCCGAAGAAATCACCGGCCCCCAGTGAGGCGACCTCAACTCCGTCACGCACGACCCGGGCTGTCCCGCGTTCGACGAGATAGAAACGTTCGCCGAGCTCCCCCTGCACGCACACCGCAGAGCCCGGGCGGACCGACTCTTCGTCGGCGGACGTCGCCAGGCGTTCCAATTCGGCCGGCCCGAGAGCGGCGAACATGGTTATCGACCTCAACATGTGAAGGTGTTCGATCGGGACCACCACCCCGACATCGGCGGATTGGAGGGCGCGTCGGTTGACCAGGAGCATGATGATGATGAGCAGGCTGCCACCAGCCAGGACCCAGCCGACACCCAACCAACCGATGAGGATCGCCCCTGCTGCCGAGCCGAGCGCCTCGGCTGCCATCGAGCTTCCTTCCAAGACTCCAAACGCCCGGGAGAGGCTGCCTAGGGGTATGACACGTTGCAGCATGATCCGACCCGAGACGTCGACAAAGGTCCACCCCGCCCCCATGATGGCCAGCGCGACGAGAGCTGCTCCCTGAGATCGGAAAACGGGGATCAATGAGACAGACACGGCAATGAGTACCAGCCCGCGCCACATCGATGGAGCGAGGTGTCTACGTCCGATCAGCACCACAGCCAGAACCGAGCCTGCGGCGGCACCAACACCAATGACAGTGTTGAGCCAAGCGACCCCGGCGTCCTCCGAACCGAACACCTCGAATGCGAGAACGATGACGGCGACCTCGACCACACCGGCGA
>JALDXP010000142.1:0-7140 GCA_032154885.1 Actinomycetota bacterium | reverse complement strand
GAGGCGCGGCGCTGGCCGTCGTCATTGGTCGTCGGCCCCAAATCCTCAACTAATCACGGGCCCAGAAATACTCTCACCAGCATGCTGAGTGCTGAGGATCGATCAATCCTCGAGTTCGAGCGTGGCTGGTGGTTGGAGCCTGGTCCGAAAGATCAGGCCATCGAGTTGCGTCTGGGTCTGCCCGCCGCCGCGTACTACGAGCACCTGATCAGGATTGTCTCGCTGCCGGGGGCATCCCTGGTCGATCCGCTCACCGTGGCCCGGGTCACCGCAATGATCGAGAGAGGGCCTGCAGCCGGGGAGGCCGTATCGTGAACCGCGGTCGTCATGCAGCCGCCGACAGCGGTACTTCCTTCTATAGGCAACTCACAATGATGATCGTCGGAATCCTCCTGGTCGGGGCCGCAGTCTTCCTCCTTCTCTATCTCTTCGCCGGCGATCCCGATCCCGTCGCCGGAGAGACGACAGTCCCCACGACGACATCCAGCAGCGTCGTCGGTTCCAGTGGACCATCTACCACCAACACCACTGCTCCCGCAGTCACGACAACAGCCCCGGCCGATAACACGACGACGGTGCCTGTCCGAACTCCCCAGGAGGTGCGTGTCATCGTCCTGAACTCGATTGGCCTGGATGGTGCCGGGGGTCGCATGACGCAACAGTTGGCCGACGCCGGGTATCAGACCCAGCAGGCCGACGATCTCGAACCACAACAGGATTCATCGCGACTCTGGTACAGGGAGGGTTTCGCCGCGGAGGCCAACGCCCTTCTGACGTTCCTGCCCGGGGCGTTGGTGGAGCCCATTCCAGATCCCGAGGTGGGGACGGGTGCGGACGTGGTGCTGGTGCTGGGCACCGGTTATTCGGAATGACCCACATCGCCGGTGGCTCACGCCGCGGCGTGCCCAAGGTGTGGATCCTGCCGGTGCTGGCGCTGGTCATGATCCTCGTCGCCATCTCACTGGGCATCCTCAGCCGTTCCGTGCTGGTCGACCTGATCGCCTGGTGGCCGGTGTGGCTGGTGATGGTGGTGCTCGCTTTTCTGGCCCGAGGCCGACGATGGGGGCGAGTGCGTGTATCGGCGTTGGTGGCGATCCTGTCGGTGCTGGTCCTAGTGGCATTCATCACAGGCCACATCCTGGGATGGGCGGCGATGCCGTCCGCGGCGACCGTTCTCAACGGCCCGCAGGCAGGTTCCGTGTCGACCGGGGCACTGTCGGCCCGGATCGACGGTCAGCTCGAGGTCGGGTCGGGCCAATCTGGCTTCCTCTACGCCGTCGAGCCGGTGCGACGCGGCGGGGAAATTGGACCGCCGACCGCGAACGAGCAACTCCAGGGGCCCAACATCGCAGTCGCCCTCGAGCCCTCGCCCGACCCGGGCTTGTACACGTTCGCCGGGTGGAAGCTAGATCTCGATGAGGCGCCGACGTGGAGTCTCTCACTGGCGGGAGAGATCGAAGCGGATCTGACTCGCCTCCGCCTCGCCTCTCTGCAGGTCGACGGGGCAGGCTCGGCGGCGCTGGGGGCGGCAGGGGAGAACATCGTGGTGACGGTCTCCGGCGTCTTCGCGATCACTATTCCGCCAGGAGTCCCGGCACGGGTGGTGGGTGAGGCGACGGTGCCGGCTGGTTGGGCGCCGACCAACGATGGTTACGAGAGCCCTACAGCCGGCGCCGGCTGGGTCATCTCGGTCGGAGAAGGGTCTTCGCTGACGGTCGGCGAGGGCTAGCGGCCCACCCGTCGGACCACTCGTTACACTCGAAAGGTGCCCTCAGAACGGCTGAGACGAGTCGCCTTGATCGTTTGGACGGCGGTGGGGTTCGTTGCACTCGGCTATGTCCTCCTCTATGTAGCCGGGTCGATCAGGGTGATATGGCTCCCCATTGCCTTTGGAGCCGGCATCGTCTTCCTACTCGAGCCATTCGTGCGCTTCCTCGAGCGAAGGATGCCGCGTCCCGTTGCAGTGGTCCTCGCCCTGTTGGCGATGATCGGTGTAGTGATCGCCGTGGGTGCCCTCGTATTCCCCACGATCAGGGCTCAGGCGGCCGAGTTCGGTCAGAGGCTCCCGGATCTCTACCTGGCCGGGATCAATTGGGTCCGTGAAGTCGGCGCCAGTATCGGGCTGGACGTCGACGAAATGCTCAGCCAGCAGGCCATCGAGGATTGGCTCAACGATCCGGCCAATCAGGAGACGGTGCAAAACTTGCTTCTCGGCTTCGGGGCGGGGGCGGGGCAGGTGATCCGTGGCTTCGCCGAGGCGGTCGCCGTGCTCGGTCTGGCGCCGGTACTCGCCCTATACCTCTTGATTGACCTGGAGAGGTTCAAGGCCAATACCCTGGGAATGACACCTCCCCGTCATCGTGAGGAATTCGCCTTCGTGTCGGGGGAGGTGGGCACCGCCCTCAGCTCATTCGTTCGGGGGCAGCTACTGGTGGCAATCATCGTTGGAGCCGCCTCCAGCCTGGGCATGTGGCTCATCGACCTGCCGTTCTGGCTGCTGATCGGCATCATCGCCGGATTCCTGAATTTGATCCCATTCATGGGCCCGGTGGTCGGTGGCGCCCTGGCCGTCCTCGTCGCTCTGCTCAATGGCAGCGTGTCCCAGGCGATCTGGGCTGTCCTGATAATGATCGCCATCCAGCAAGTCGACAATCACGTCATCACTCCCCTGGTGCAGCGGACCAGGGTCAATCTCTCTCCGCTCGTCATCGTGCTCGCCCTGATAATCGGAGGGACGGTGGCGGGCTTGCTCGGGGTTCTCGTGGCAGTGCCGATGACCGCAGCGGTGAGGATCATCGTTGGCCACCTGTGGCGCACTCGGGTCCTCGGCGAGACCTGGGGCGAGGCCAGCCAGCACATGATCGAGTACACCGAGCCGCCGGATCGGATCGCGGGCATTAGACGCCGCCAGCCCAATCAGAGCCGGCTGTTCGACACCCAGGAGCTTCCTTCACTCGTTGACGACGAGCCGGCGATCCTCGATCCGTCGGATCAGACGTCGCCCAGATAGGCCGCCCTCATCTGCGGATTCGCCAGCAAGGCCTGTGAGGTGTCGCTGAGCACGATCTTCCCGGTCTGCAGGACGTAACCGCGGTCGGCGATCGAAAGCGCCATGTTTGCGTTTTGTTCGACCACGAACACGGTGACCCCGGCTTTGTTGATCTGTTCGATGATTTCGAAGTTCTGGGCGACCAGCACCGGCGCCAGCCCCATCGAGGGCTCGTCCATGAGGAGGACTTTTGGTTGCGCCATGAGCGCCCTCCCCATGGCCACCATTTGCTGCTCACCGCCGGAAAGGGTCCCCGCCTTCTGGGTGAGTCGCTCCTTGACGCGGGGGAACATCTCGAACACGCGCTCGTAGTCCGCATCCAGATCGTCGGTCTGGCGTAGATAGGCGCCGATCTCGAGATTCTCCCTCACGGTCATCCGCTTGAAGAGACGTCTGTTCTCGGGGACCATGGTCAGCCCGTGTCCCACCCGCTGTGCGGTGCTCCAGGTGTTCACATTCTCGCCGTCCATGTAAACCGCGCCGGACGACGGCCTCAGATAGCCGAGCATCGTCTTCAAAGTCGTGGTCTTCCCCGATGCGTTGCCCCCAAGCAGACACACCATCTCGCCGGCGTGGATGTCGATATCGACGTCTTTCAGGATGTGGGCGGCCCCGTAATGAGTGTTGACCCCCTTCAGGGAGAGGATCGGTGGCGCGCCGTTGGTGGTCATGCTCCCAACTCCGCCGGACGTCCCAAGTAGGCCTCGATCACTTTCTCGTTCGTGGAGACTTCGTCATACGAGCCTTCGACCAGCTTGACCCCGTGGTCGAGCACTACGACCCGATCGGACACGTTCCGCACGACCTGCATGTCGTGCTCGATGAGGACGATGGTGTAACCACGCTCGGTTCTGAGGCGGCCGATGAGCTCAGTCAGCTCGATCGTCTCCCGAGGGTTCATCCCTGCCGTCGGCTCGTCGAGTAGCAGCAGGCGCGGGCTGGTTGCCATGGCTCGGGCGATCTCGAGACGTCGCCTGTTGGCGTAGGACAGGACCATGGAGAGCTGGTCGTGGCGGTAGCCGGCCAACCTGGTGCCGAAGAAGGAGAGCACCTCCTTGGCTCGCTCCTCGATCTCGGCCTCTTCCCGTCGCTGGGAAGGCGTCTTGAAAATGGCGCCGAACAGACCGGCCTTGGTGCGGGAGTGCTGGCCGACCATGACGTTTTCGAGAACGGTCATGGCGGGGAAGAGGCGCACGTTCTGGAACGTCCGTGCCATGCCCAGCTTCAGGATCTGGTTGGGGCGGAGACCCACGACGTCCTGCCCGTCGAACACGATCGAGCCCTCGTCCGGCGTCTCCATCCCCGTGACCAGGTTGAAAAAGGTTGTCTTCCCCGCCCCGTTGGGCCCGATGACGCTGACTACCTCACCTTCGTCGACCTGCATCTCCAAGCCGTTGATAGCGCGTAGTCCGCCAAATGCCTTGTTCAGACCTTGTATCTCGAGCAACGGCATCAGACGGCGCCTTCCGGCACTTGTTCGGCTTGGCCCTTCTCGCCGTATATCTCGAGCCATGCATCTTGCGATAGCTCCTCGGTGTGCAACTCCTGCGCACGCCGTTTGCTGGGGATGAAGCCCTCCGGCCGCTTCAGCATCATCACGATGAGGAGCACGCCGTAGAACAGGAACTGGTACTCGGAGAACTCGCGGAGCAGGTTGGGGAGGACGATGAGGACCAGGGCGCCCAGAGTCACCCCGGGAACGCTCCCCATGCCGCCGACGATGATGATCACGAGGACGGTGATCGAAACCACGATGTCGAACGTGTGAGGGAACACCGAGCCGATCTGAGCGGCGAAGAGCGAGCCGCCGAAGCTGGCCAGGATGGCGCCGACGACAAAGGCCGACAGCTTGGCGGTGACGATATTCACCCCCATCGCTTCGGCCACCGATTCGTCCTCACGCATCGCCATCCAGGCACGCCCCCAGCGGGACTTCTGCACGGCGAACGTCACATACGCGGCGAGCAGCACGAACAGGAAGACTGGATAGAAGTAGTCCTGCGGGGTGCTGAATGTGAGCGGGCCTATCTGGAGGTCGGGGATGTTGGTGATGCCTTGGGCACCACCGAAGACGGGGGCTAGCCATTCGGAGTTGAGCAAGATCCGAGCGATCTCACCAAACCCCAAAGTCACGATGGCGAGATAGTCGCCACGCATTCGTATTACCGGAGTGGCGACGAGTATGCCCGCCACAGCTGCCGCAACCATCACGAAGGGGAGGGAGGCAATCACCGAGATCTCGGGATTGAATGCAGGTGACTGCGGTGAGGTGAGAATTGCCGTCGTGTAGGCACCAACGGCAAAGAACGCTACATATCCCAGGTCCAGCAGCCCTGCATAGCCGACCACGATGTTCAGGCCCAGGGCCATCAGCAGGTAGATGCCGGCAGTGACGAGTATCTGACTGACGAATGGGCCCATGATCTTGGGCACGAAATACAAGACCACCAGGATGATCAATGCCGCCCCGATCTGCCAACGCGATCGTTGGCCCTTGGGCATCGCCTGAACCCGCTGCCGGAGAGTGCTGTCCCGGCCCTCCATCCACCAGAACAGGACGATGAACGCGCCGAAGATGACCACCGATCCGATGATGGTGAGGGCGCCACCCCGCCCCGTGTAGAGAAAGTCGATGACGGGCTCGAGACTCAGTCCCGCGAAGAGCTGGCCGAACAGGTCGGTCATGAGGGAGAACACGATCACCGCCGTGAGCGCCCCCATCAAAGCACGGCGAACCCGTCTGCTGAGGAGATGAACGCCTGCCCCCAGGGCACCCATGAACGCCGACGCCAGCGCGATCACGAACACCGCAGCGACCACCGGTAACCCGAAACTCAGGATGTCGGCTAGCTCCGGGGACATGTTGATGAACACCCCTCGCAGGTCGAAGACAGTGATCACGATCAGGAGCAAACCCAGGCTTAGACCCGCCAGAAGCCCGGCCAGCGCGCCGGCGACGACGTTTCGAGGCCCTGCGGTGGCCGGCTCGTAGCCTTCCAGAGTCGCCGGTGGCTGGCCCGCCATCCAGCCAAAGCCAAAGGCGAGTAGATACAGGAAAAGGATCCCCAGAGGGACGATCGGGTCGATCACCATCCGGGGCTGGAAGGTGGCCACGATCCCGGTGGCGGCGACCAGGACCATGGCCGCCCCTCCGGCGAGCCCCAGTTTCACCGCTCTTCGCATCTCTAGAGGCGGCGCCGGCCGAAGCTCGACTTCGACTGGGGCGGCGGGGTCCATGACCTGGGACATGGTTCAGGTCCTCTCCTCTGCGAGACGCTCGCCGAGGATCCCGGTGGGTCGGAAGATGAGCACCAGTACCAGGGCGGCGTAGGCCACCACGTCCTTGAGCTGGCTGAAGGCCGGGATCTCGTAGCCGGCGAGGACCAGGCTGGGGCCGACCGACTCGAAGATCCCAAGGCTGACGCCGCCGAGCATGGCTCCGACGATGTTCCCGATGCCGCCGAGGACGGCTGATGTGAATGCCTTGATTCCGGGGAGGAACCCGGAGAAGAAGTTGATGCTGGGAAAGACCAGTCCCCAGAGGGCGCCGGCCACGCCGGCCATAGCGCCACCGATGGCGAACACGTTGACGATGGTGCGATCCACGTTGATGCCCATCAATGCGGCAGTCTCAGGATCCTCGGCGACAGCTCGCATCGATTTGCCGGTCCTCGTCTTCTCCACGAACAGGTAGAGCCCGGCCATCATCACCAGGGCAGCGACGATCACCACCAGCTGGGTCTTGAGAATGACGAATCCACCGAACTCGAATGTTCCTCGCAATGGCTCCATTCGTGGGAACGACTTGGTGGCGGGGCCTACGAGCCCCCGAACCAGGTACTGGATGGTGAAGGAAGCGCCGATGGATGTGATCAACGGGATAAGGCGCGGGGCGCCGCGCAGGGGGCGGTAGGCGATTCGTTCGACGATCACCGCAATCGCGGTAGAGGTGAACATGGCCGCTACCAGGACGATCAAGAGTGAGACCGCAGGGCTCGACGTCCAGAGTGGAGTGACAGCAAGAGCGTTGGCGACGTAGAACGCCATCATCGCCCCCACCATGAAGACCTCGCCATGGGCGAAGTTGATGA
>JALDXP010000141.1:0-7227 GCA_032154885.1 Actinomycetota bacterium | reverse complement strand
CGACCAAGGCCAGGAGGAAGCCCGTGGACGAAGGACGGAGAGCGGACGACGCCACTCAGTTGCGCAGCGTCGTCGCCGCCCTCGAAGAGGAGATCGCCGTCCTGCGCCGCCGTGTCCGTGACGCCCCGGCCCGGGTAGAGGACCTCGAGAACGAGCTCAGCCGGATGCGGGAGCGTCTCGACCGGGCGATGGCACAGAACGACAAGCTGTCCGCAGTCCTCGAAGAGGCGAGGGAGCAACTCGGCGTGCTGAGGGAAGAGGTCGAGAAGCTGACCTCACCCCCGAACAACTTCGGCACCGTCCTCCAGGTCAACGACGACGGCACCCTGGACATCATGACCGGGAGCCGCAAGCTGCGGGTCGCCGCCCAGCCCAACGTCGAAGTCAAGAAGCTCCAGGTGGGCCAGGAAGTCCTCCTCAACGAAGCCTTCAACATCATCGACATCCGTCATTTCGAACCGGCTGGAGACGTGCTGAGGGTCCGTGAGGTCCTGACCGATGGCCGGGTGGTGGTCTTTGCCCACGCCGACGAGGAAAGAGTCCTCCAACGGTCCGAGACGATGGCGGACGTGAAACTGCGGCCCGGCGACTACGTCCGGATTGACACCAAGACCGGTCTCATCCTGGAGAAGATGGAGCGTCCCGAGGTCGAAGAGCTCGTGCTGGAAGAGGTCCCGGACATCACTTATGAGGATGTCGGAGGTCTGGCCGATCAGATCGAGCAGATCCGCGACACCGTCGAGCTCCCTTACATGTACAAGGATTTGTTCCGTGAGTACGAGCTCGACCCGCCGAAGGGCATCCTCCTCTACGGTCCTCCCGGCTGTGGCAAGACACTCATCGCCAAGGCAGTAGCCAACAGCCTGGCCAAGAAGGTCTCGGAACGGACGGGCAGCCCCGACGTCCGCTCCTACTTCCTGAACATCAAAGGACCTGAGCTTCTCAACAAGTGGGTCGGCGAGACCGAGCGTCAGATACGTCTGATCTTCCAGAGGGCGAAGGAGAAGTCTGACGAAGGCGTGCCAGTCATCGTTTTCTTCGACGAGATGGACTCCCTGTTCCGCACCAGAGGCACCGGTATCAGCTCCGACGTCGAGTCCACGATCGTGCCCCAGCTCCTCTCTGAGCTCGACGGGGTCGAGGCTCTCAAGAACGTGGTGGTCATCGGTGCCTCCAACCGTGAGGACCTGATCGACCCGGCCATCCTCAGACCGGGCCGCCTCGATGTGAAGATCAGGATCAACCGGCCGGACACGTCGGCCGCCCGGGAGATCTTCCGCATCTACATCAGCGAGGAGACGCCTCTCGACCCGGATGCCCTCGACGAGCACGAGGGCGACCCGACGAAGGTCATCTCGGCCTATATCGACGCCACTGTCGACGCCATGTATGCCGAGTCGGACGAGAACCGCTTCCTCGAGGTCACATATGCGTCCGGAGACCGCGAAGTGCTCTTTTTCAAGGACTTCGCCTCCGGAGCGATGATCGAGAACATCGTGAGACGAGCCAAGAAGGACGCGATCAAGAGGCAAATCGCCGGCGGAGAGCCCGGAGTCTGTCTCTCGGACCTGACGGCCGCCATCAAACAGGAGTTCCGCGAGCAGGAAGACTTGCCCAACACGACCAACCCCGACGACTGGGCCAGGGTGTCCGGCAAGAAGGGGGAGCGGATCGTCCATGTCCGCACACTGGTCGACGGCGATGACGAGAGTCGATTGATCGAGAAGGTCTCAGCGGGTCAATACCTCTGATGGCCATCCACAAGGTGCTCGGCACCGAGACCGAGTACGGCATCGTGGTCAGGGGCGACATCGGGTTCAATCCAGCCGTTGCCTCCTCGCTCGTGGTCAACAGCTATCCCGGTGATCGAGTCAAGGTCCAGTGGTCATACGAGGAAGAGTCTCCGGGCCGGGACGCCAGGGGTTTCGGCCACGACACGTTCGGGGTGGTCGACCCCGAAGGCGCGGTTGTGAACTCGGTCCTGGCCAACGGCGCCCGGCTCTATGTGGACCACGCCCATCCCGAATACTCGGCGCCCGAGTGCTACGACCCGCTGGAGGCAGCCCTGTACGACAAGGTGGGTGAAGTCGTCATGCGCTCGGCCGCCCGTGCCGCCACCGAGGTGGCCGGGAAGAAGGTCTCCCTCTACAAGAACAATTCGGACGGGAAGGGAAACTCGTACGGGGCCCACGAGAACTATCTGCTCTCGAGGGAGACACCCTTCGGTGATGTGATCCGCTTCGCCACCACGTTCCTGGTGACCCGGCAGATCTTCACCGGGGCAGGAAAAGTCGGGTCAGAGAACGACCGCCCCGAGGTCGGTTTTCAAATCACCCAGCGCGCCGATTTCTTCGAGGAAGAAGTCGGGCTGGAGACGACACTGAAGCGCCCGATCATCAACACCCGTGATGAGCCGCATGGTGACCCGTCTAAGTACCGGAGACTCCACGTCATCATCGGTGACGCCAATCTCTCCGAGTACCAGAACTTCCTCAAGCTCGGGGCCACAGCGTTGATGCTCTCGGCCCTCGAAGACGGGGCCCTCCCGGACCCTCTCGACCTCCAAGACCCCGTGGAATCGTGCTGGCGGGTGAGCCATGACGTCGGTCTCGGCAAGCCGCTCGAGCTCGAGGGTGGTGGGACAGCCACCGCCCTGGAACTCCAGGGCCGCTACCTGGAATGGCTGACCAAGTACGTCGAGAAGGAATTGGACGATCCGGTCTGGGAGCAGGTGATCCACGAGTGGGAGCGCACGCTCGATCTGTTGAGCACGGATCCCGGCCGTCTGGCAGATACCCTCGATTGGGTCGCCAAGAAGCGCCTGTTCGAGGGTTACATCGAGAGGGACGGCCTCGCCTGGGATGACCCCAAGTTG
The DNA here is from genome assembly GCA_032154885.1 of Actinomycetota bacterium. Lineage (GTDB taxonomy): Bacteria > Actinomycetota > Acidimicrobiia > Spongiisociales > ZC4RG35 > JARDZU01. Next base: position 4,352 of record JALDXP010000141.1, on the reverse strand, counting down.
CGCGCCCTCGATCTTCAATACCACGACGTGGACCCCGAGAAGGGCTTGTACAGCCGTCTCGCCGGCCGCGGGGCGATGCGCCGTCTCTTCGAGGATGATCAGATCGAAGCGGCCGCCGTGAACCCGCCGGACCGCACCCGTGCCTACTTCCGGGGCCGTTGCGTTTCCCGGTTCTCTGATTCGCTGGTTGCCGCCAACTGGGATTCGCTCGTCTTCGACACCGGCGAATCGCATCTCAAGCGGGTTCCTATGATGGAACCACTTCGAGGTGGCGCCGATGTGATCGGGGCCATGATCGACGAAGCCGAAGACGCGGCCGACCTTCTGCGTCGCCTAGGAGGATGAACTAGATGTCGGACAGAGAACGTTCCCGGTCGAGGGATCAGGACAGCGAGAAAGCCGAGGATCAGCCGGCAGAACGGGTCGAGAGCGACGCCGACCTGGAGGCGCTCGATGACCTGCTCGACGAGATCGACGAGGTGCTCGAGGAAAACGCCGAGGAATTCGTGAAGAACTACGTCCAGAAGGGCGGGGAGTGATCGGATCCATTGGCCCGTTGCCGATGGAAGCGCCGAGCCCCGGGTCCAGCTTCACGGATCTTCTCGATTCCCTCGGTGCCAAGCCAACCCTGAACGTCCCGCCTGGGGAGAGGCCTCCCTCAGCACCCGAAGGGACCACTGTGCTCGCCCTGCGCTACGAAGGCGGCGTGGTGATGGCGGGCGACCGGCGTGCCACAGAAGGGAATCTCGTCGCCCATCGCAGGATCCGCAAGGTGTTCCAGGCCGACAAGTACTCGGCAGTTGCCATCGCCGGCGTGGCCGGAATCGCCATCGAGATGGTGAGGCTTTTCCAGGTCGAGCTGGAGCACTACGAGAAGATCGAAGGCGTCCGCCTCTCTTTGGAGGGGCAGGCCTCGTTTCTCGCCCGTCTCGTCAGGGGCCAGCTTCCGATGGCCTTCCAGGGCCTTATCGTCGTTCCCATGTTCGCCGGTTACGACGAACGGGAACAGCGGGGGCGCCTTTACAGCTATGACGCAGTGGGTGGCAGGTACGAAGAGGTCGACTTCGGCAGCACCGGATCCGGTTCGAGGCTGGCCAAGTCGTATCTGCGCACCGTGTATAGGGAGGATCTCAGCGCCGACGACGCTTCAGATATGGCGGTGCGGGCGCTGGTCGCTGCCTCCCAGGAGGACACAGCTACCGGAGGACCGGATCTGAGACGTGGCATCTACCCGACGGTTCTGCGTATCGGAGCCGAGGGTGTGGAAGAGCTCCCCGATTCGGTCATCGCGCCCCTCGCCGAGCAAGCAGTAGACCAGATCCTATGACATTCCCCTACGTCCCTCCCGAGCAACAAGTTCGTGACAAGGCTGAGTTCGCCCGCAAGGGCATCGCCCGAGGGCGCTCCATCATCGCCGTCGACTATGCCGGTGGCGTCGTGATTCTCGCCGAGAACCCTTCGACCGCACTCCACAAGATCAGCGAGGTCTATGACCGGATCGCCTTCGCGGGTGTGGGCCGGTACAACGAGTTCGAGACCCTCAGGAAGGCGGGCATCCGTCAAGCCGACCTGATGGGCTACCTCTATTCGAGAGAGGATGTGACCGCCATGGGCCTGGCTACGGCCTTCGCCCAGACCCTCGGCGTGATCTTCACCCGCGAGCCGAAGCCTTTCGAGGTCGAGGTGCTGATCGTCGAGATCAGCGAGGGGGGCGACGAGCACCGGCTGTTCCGGGTCTCCTATGACGGGACCCTCTACGACGAGCGGAAGTTCGTGGCCATCGGGGGAAAGGCGGAACAGCTCGTGGAGGCGCTTCAGGAGCTGTGGGAGGACGACCTGACGCTGGAACGCGCCTTGGAGATCGGGGCGGACGCCTTCCGCCAGGCCGAAGGCCGGGAGATGGAAGGTTGGGAGGCAGCGGTCCTCGATTATTCCAATGGGCGCAGGGCATTCCGGCGGCTCACCCCGGCCGAGCTGCCGTCCCGCTGAACATTCTCTCGCGAGAGCCCCCTACCCGGGATAGCCTGCCCAAGTGGATCGACGAATCTTCGGGCTGGAGAACGAGTACGGGGTCACCTGCACGTTGCGCGGGCAGCGCCGGCTCAGCCCCGACGAAGTCGCCCGATACCTCTTCCGACGTGTCGTCTCTTGGGGCCGGTCGTCGAATGTGTTCCTCGAGAATGGCGCCCGGCTGTATCTCGATGTCGGCTCGCATCCCGAGTTCGCCACACCCGAGTGCGACAACCTCGAGGATGTCGTGGCTCATGACAAGGCGGGGGAGAGGATCCTCGAGGGCCTGGTTCGAGGCGCCGAAGAGCGGCTGGAGGAGGAGGGGATCCGCGGCGAGATCTATGTCTTCAAGAACAACACGGACAGTGCCGGCAACTCATACGGGTGTCACGAGAACTATCTGGTCAGCCGGCACAAGGACTTTCACCGGACCGTGGACGTGCTCATACCCTTCCTGGTCACCCGGCAGATCTTCCTGGGCGCCGGGAAGCTGACCCAGACACCCCGGGGCACCGCCTATTCGATCGCCCAGCGCGCCGATCACATCTGGGAGGGCGTTTCTTCGGCCACCACGCGTTCCCGTCCGATCATCAACACGAGGGACGAGCCACACGCCGATGCCGAGCGGTATCGCCGTCTCCACGTGATTGCCGGTGACTCGAACATGTCCGAATATGCGACTTTCGTCAAGGTGGGGACGATGGTCGCCCTCCTTCAGATGATCGAGCGCGACGTGGTGTTCCGGGACTTGTCACTGGAGAACCCGATCCGCGCCATCCGGGAGGTGTCCCACGACGTCACATGCAGACGCAAGATCAAGCTGGCCAACGGCCGGGAGCTCTCCGCCCTCGACATCCAGTGGGAGTATCTCGACCGGGCCATGAGATTTGCCCGGAGCCCCGGGTTCCCGCCCGAGGTTCAGGGTGCGATCGACCGTTGGGAGCACCTGCTCACTGGTCTCGAGAAGGACCCGATGACCCTCGACCGCGAGGTCGACTGGGTGATCAAGCACCGGCTCCTCGAGCGGTACTCCGACCGGAGGGGCATACCGATGTCCGATCCGCGGATGTCGATGATGGATCTGAGCTATCACGACGTCGATCGCAAACGCGGGCTCTACTACCTCCTCGAATCCAAGGGCCTCGTGGACCGTGTTGTCACCGACGAGAAGGTTGCCCTGGCGGTACGTCAGCCTCCTCAGACGACAAGAGCCCGGCTCCGTGGCGCCTTCATCAAGGCGGCAAAGGCACGCAAACGGGACTTCACCGTGGACTGGGTGCACCTCAAGCTGAACGACCAGGCACAGCGCACCGTGATGTGCAAGGACCCGTTCAAGGCACACGACGAGCGGGTCGAAAAGCTGATAGAGAGTCTTTGACGGCAAGCCGTCAAAGACTGTCGTTCTACGTTCTACGTTGTACGTTCTACGGCGATGCAGAACGTCGTCGAGAGGGTGATCAACCTCCTCATCTACCTCCTCGACTCGCCAAACCCGGTCACCGCCGACCAGGTCCGACAGACCGTGGCCGGGTACGGGGAGCAGAGCGACGACGCATTCCACCGGATGTTCGAACGCGACAAGGACCTTCTGAAGCGCATGGGCGTCCCCCTCGAATTGAAGGCGACGGACAAGTGGGAGATCGACTTCGGGTACACAGTCGACCCGGACGAGTATGCGATACCGAACCCCGGGCTAAACGAGCAGGAACGGGTCGCCCTCTCGGTGGCGGCCCGGATGGTCCGTCTCGGGGGCACCAATGCCGGTCTCGCGGGCCTGCTCAAACTGGGAGGCGTAGAGGTTGGCGCCGGCATCGAGCCGCTGGCTGCTGATCTCGGCGCCGAGGCGACCGTGCTGGGCGACTTGTTTCTCGCCGTTGGCGAACGCCGCAAGCTGGGATTCGAATATGGAGGCTCCAATCGGGTGCTCGACCCGTACGGCATCGCCCACAGGCGGGGGCACTGGTACCTCATCGGCCAGACCGCCGATGGTGAGCGGGTCTACAGAGTCGATCGCATCTCTCATCTGGAGGTCGGGAAGCGAGCCGGAGCGTTTGTGCGGCCGAAGCGTTTTCACGTGAAGCAAGCCATGAGCAAGCATCCGTGGGAGGCGGGGACGGATGAGAATGTTGATGCAACCGTCAGGTTCGACCCCGATGTGGCGTGGTGGGCGGCTCGACATCTCGGGGTCGACGTTCCCGGCGACGGGTCTCTGGAGGTGGAGTTGCCGGTCGCCAATCGTGACGCCTTCATCGGCTGGGTGCTCGGCTTTGGCCCCGACGCCGAGGTCCTCGCTCCGCCCGAGCTGAGACAAGAGGTGCTGGCGCGAGTGGAGGCAGCGGTCG
>JALDXP010000140.1:0-7270 GCA_032154885.1 Actinomycetota bacterium | reverse complement strand
AATCCCGGTTGAGGGCGCTTACTCGGCGACTCGGTCCTTCAGGCCCTTCGAGGCGGAGAAGTGGGCATACCTCTTCGCTGCGATCGTGATGGTCTCCCCGGTGGCCGGGTTTCTGCCCTGACGGGCAGAGCGGTGCTTGGTGGCAAAATTGCCGAACCCGGTGATGTTCACTTTGCGGCCCGCATCGAGCTCCACGGCGATGATTCCCTCGCCCGACTTCGTGGAAAAGATGTGGTCGATGATCTCCGAGGCCTTGCCCTTGGAGATATCCGCCTTGTCGGCGAGTTTGTCCGCCATCTCGGATTTGTTCACGGCCCCTCCTTGTGGGTCGACGTTCGGCACCGTGTATCTGGTGACGTCCGAGTAACCATAGGCGAAAAACCCAGCATTGCTTGGCTTTCCGGCCCGTTAGCCTTCTTCGCCCAGGAGGAAAATGAACGTCGACTTCGTCCTCGAGGATGATCTGGCCATCGTCACCCTCAATCGGCCCGACCGGTACAACGCCATCGACGCGTCCCTCAGCGACGGATTGATCGAGGCAGCAAAACGGGCCGGAGAAGAGGCGAGGGCTCTCGTCCTCACCGGGGCGGGCAAGGCGTTCTGCTCCGGCGCCGACCTGAACGATCTGATGGCGGACTATGAGAGCGGCGAGGGCCCGGATCTGGCGCGATTGCTCGATGATGTGTTCCATCCCGCCCTGCGCGCTCTGCTCGAATGCAAGGTTCCCGTCGTCGGGGCGATCAATGGCGTGGCGGCCGGGGCGGGTGTTGGCCTGGCCCTCGCCTGTGATATTCGGGTGCTGGCAAAGGACGCCTATCTCACATCGGCCTTCACAGCCATCGGGCTGGTGCCGGACTCGGGCACGACCTGGTGGCTGTCACACCACCTCGGGGTCTCCCGAGCCCTGGAGATCGCTCTCACCAATCGACGGGTCGGCGCGGAAGAGATCCGTGAGCTGGGACTTTGCGTCGATGTGGTGCCCGGTGACGAGCTCCTCCATCGGGCACGTTCGGTGGCGGAGCAGATGGCGGACCTAGTCCCCGATTCACTGGTCGCGACCAGGCGCCTGATCCGGGAGGCCTCGAGCAGCTCGCTCGAAGACGCTATGCGGGCCGAGCAGGCAGAACAGGGCCGCCTTGGCAGGACGCCAGAGCATCGCGAAGGCGTCATGGCGTTCATGGAGAAGAGGAAGCCCGACTTCAGGGCTTGACCAGAAACACCTCGACAGTCAGGTTCCCTGCCTCGCCCTTGCCGAACGCGACACCGATTTCGTTGTTCAGCCAGGCGAGGTCTTCGTTGCCGGTCTGGAAGGCCAGCAACTCGCGCGGCTCGGCAGATTGGTCCGGATTGACGATGGAGACGCCGCTCCCCCTGTACGCCACCGTTTCGCGCTTCTCGCCGACGGTGGCGTGTATGTCGAGTTCCATGTTCCCATCGGAGCGCAGCGTCACATAGTCGATGCCGCTGACGGGCCGCTCACCTTCCCAGTGAGGGCCGGTGGCTGTCCCCTCGAACGGGAAGTCGATGCGCATCCCGGCTGGAGTGTCGCCGATGATTTTTCTCCCCATCTCGGCCTTGATCGTGCAGAACAACTCCAATGAAGGCATCTCGTCGGGCTCCTGGTCGGGACTGTGAACGCTAGTTGCGGGAGCGTCGGAGTAGCTCGACGACCTCTGCGTCCGGAGTCGGGCTGAAGTCCCGGTACCAGGCGCCGACAGCCATGAACCTTCTTGGATGCTCGATCACGATCACTCGATCGGCCACCCCCTCCATCCTGGGGATCGCATCAGCCGGCGCAACCGGAACCGCCAGCCAAACGCCGAGCGCATCACGGGCGCGCAACACCCGCATCGCGGCGAGCGCTGTCGAACCTGTGGCGAGACCATCGTCGACCACTACCACGGTACGGCCGGCGGGGTCGATGGCCGGGACCGCCTCCCGGTATCGAGCCAGCCTCGAATCCAACTCGGACTTCTCCGATTCGGCCCGAGCGTCGAAGGTCTCGTCGTCAATCCCCACGCTGTCGATGATTTCGTCATTCCTGATCACGACATCACCTTCGGCGATCGCTCCCATGGCGAGCTCGGGATGAAAGGGCACACCCACCTTTCGAACGACCAGGACGTCGAGCTCGCAGCCCAGGGTCTCGGCGACTTCGAACCCCACTGGCACACCTCCACGTGGAAGAGCGGTGACCAGCGGTTGCGCTGGGTTGTGGACGGCCACCGCCCGACCGAGGCTCGCCCCCGCCTCGCGGCGGTCGGCAAACCTCATCGGCTCAGCCGTAGTGGTCCACGTAACGTTGAAGCCAGGGGGTGACCTGGGTCAGATACTCCTCCGCCTCCCCCATGGGAAGCGTTCGGGCCGCGTAGTTCATGAGCATTATCTGGCGGGCGGCGTGGAAGCCGTCCAACTGCTCCATGTCTTCGATAGGCCAGGGCGCGATCTCCTCGTACCCTTGACGGTAGGCCGACCTGATCTCCTCCCGCCGCTCGCTTGCCCGTGACGAGTAGAGACATACCGACACATCCTGGCCCGGGGTCGCGATCATCACGTCCTCGAAGTCGAACGCGTGGAGCCGGGAACGGATCAAATGGACGTTCCACTCGTGGAGATCGCCATGGACGACATGGGGAAATCCGGTCGCCCAGGCGTCTTTGATGATCCGCTCTGACAGCTCCGCTGCCTTGCTGATCGTCCGGCGGCGATACGAGTCGAACAGATGGTCGAACCTCGGACTCTCGATGATCACGGGATCGAGCTCGGGGTCGTAGTAGAAGATCCGGTCCCAGCGTCTCATCCCGTCCGGGTTGGGAACTTGCCAAGTTCGCCCGTGCTCTTGTAGCGAGGCGCTGATCCGGCCCAGGAGGCGATATCCAAAGCTGCCTGCGCCATCGGCGAGCGGAGCGCCGGGAATCCAGCTGAAGAGCACACAAGGCCTGGTCTTGTCCGAGTCGGGCTCCGCGGCATCGACGATCAATGTCCCGTACCCGGTCTTGATCGGGGTGACGATTTCCAGGTCCGTGTCCCGGTTCAACGCAGACAACCAGGCAACCTCATAATCGATGTTGGTCCGGGAGTTGGCGCCGGGGCTTCCCACCCGCAGAACGCATTGGAACCCGTCTGAGGTGATCACGCGATACATCACATTGGAATGCGTGGCCAGATGCTCGACTTCCCTGACCCGGAACGGGTAGTGCTCGAGCACCTGTTGGGCGAGCGGCAGCAACCGGGTCGCCTCATGGCCGATTCGATGAAGATCCATCCCGCCTGGAGCCCCCCGTCTCCCAAAGGGGGAACCCATTGCCCTCCCCCGGGACATTTTCTCCGAAGGGTCCGTCTTTACCAGTGGTTCGTTCGGCCTATTTCGGGTGCACGCGCTCAGATGGCGCTGAGGATGTCGTCCAATGCATCTACAAACCGTCTGTTCTCGTGATCGGCCCCGATGGTCACTCTCAGCCACCCACCACTCATCGGGCGGACAATCACGCCTCGCATCGTGAAGAGCTCGGCCGCCTCATCGGCCGGGATCCCCGGTGCGAAATAGACGAAATTCGCCTCGCTCCTGGTGTGTGGGAGCGACCTCTCGGCCAAGACGCCGAGCAGCTGATGACGTGCGGCCGAATTCGTCGTGGCCCTCCGCTCCAATTCGCCCCGGTCCCGGAGCGAAGCGGCTGCTGCCACCTGGGCCACCTGAGCGACAGTGAAAGGCGGCTGTGCCTTGCGTAATTCTCTGATCGTTCCGGGCTGACCGACCGCGTAACCGACCCGATGTGCTGCGAGGGCGAAGATCTTGGAGAAGGTCCGAAGCACCAGGACATTCGGACGGCGCAAGGCATCAGGAATCGCGGTGGCGTACCTCGCGTCGGTCACGAAGTCGTGATAGGCCTCGTCGATCACGATCAGGGTCGATTCCGGCACCGAATCGAGAAAGGCGGTCATGGCATCCGACGTGACGATGGTCCCGGTGGGGTTGTTGGGGTTGCACAGGTAAGCGATCGTCGTGTCGTCACGCATCGCATCAGTCATGGCATCGAGGTCGTGTACGTGCTCGGCGTCGAGCGGCACCTCGATCATCTCGGTCATCGCCCATCGGGAGGCGATGCGATACATCACGAACGACGGCCAGGCGTAGACGGCGCTCGTTCCGGGACCGCCGGCGGCGACGGCGATGTGAGTGATCAAGCCCACGCTCCCGTTCCCGAACCAGAGATGATCGCTCGGGACTTCGAGGTGGGCCGACAGCGCCGCACTCAGCTCGCGCAGATCGTCGTCGGGGTAGCGATTCGACTCGGCCAGGGATCTGGTCGCGGCCTCGACAACACCGGGAAATGGGCCGTCCGGGCTCTCGTTCGAGGCCAGCTTGACGATCTCCTCCGGGGTCATGCCGATCTCGGAGGCGACCTCTTCGATCGATCGGCCGGGAACGTACGGGCTGATGGATGCGACGTCCGGCCGGATCCTTGGCATGCCGCAAAGGTAATGGGTGGTGGGTGACGGGGTGGTCGGCTCGGCCCGAAAGTATGGTGGGTCAGAATTGGAGACGACATTTCAGGTAGTCGACCCGCAGGGCCTTTTGGTCGGCGAGGACCCCGGGCTCGACGCCGAGCTCTACCAGCGGATGTACCGCAACATGGTCCTTTCCCGCGAGCTGGACAGGCGGATGCTCGCCCTGCAACGTCAGGGTCGGATCGGGACCTACGCCATGCTCGAGGGGCAGGAAGCCGTGCAGATCGGATCGGCACTGGCGCTCGAGCCCGACGACTTCGTGTTCCCTTCCTATCGAGAGCACGGCGTCCAGGTCACACGAGGGCTCCCCATCGAGGTGCTGCTCGCCTACTGGAAGGGCTTGCCCAACGGTCGCTGGGACATGGAGAAGTACCGCACGGCGATCGTCTCCGTTCCCATCGCCAGCCAGCTCCCTCACGCCGTCGGGTACTCGTACGTCACCAAGCTGAGGGGCGAGAACACGGTCACCGCCGTCTATTTCGGGGACGGGGCGACCTCGGAAGTCGACTTCCACTCCGGCATGAACTTCGCCGGGGTGTGGAAGACGCCAACGGTGTTCATCTGCGCCAACAACCTCTACGCGATCTCGGTGCCCTACGAGAAACAAACGGCCGCCGAGACCATCGCCCAGAAGGCTCAGGCCTACGGTTTCGAGGGGATCCGGGTCGACGGTATGGACGCCGTTGCCATGTTTCTGGCCACACAGCAAGCCGTGGCCCGAGCGCGCAATGGGGATGGTCCGACCCTCATCGAGGCCATGACGTATCGCTACGGCCCCCACGCCACCGCCGACGATCCCACCCTCTATCGCTCCCGTGAGGAGGAGGAGTCGTGGCGTCAGCGCGACCCGATCGAGAGACTGCGCCGGTTTCTCCAGGACCGGGACGAATGGGACGACGCCGTGGGAGAAAAGGTGACGATGGAGACCTCCGACCTGGTCGCCGCGGCGATCACCGAGATCGAGGCGCAGCCACTACCGGAGCGTGACGACGCCATCCGACACGGTTTTCACCGGATTCCGGCTCATGTCGTCGAGCAACTCCACGACATGCAGCGGTCCCATGGCGAGGCGCCGACTCATATCGAGCCCGACGAGATCTGGTCCATCGGCCAGGACGCCATCCCGGGAGGACCGGCTCGGTCGATGAACATGGCCGAGGCGATCAACGCCGCGCTCCACGAGTCGATGGAACGGGATCCGGGTGTCATCGTTCTCGGCGAGGATGTCGGCCTGACCGGCGGGGTGTTCAGGGTCACCGAAGGTCTCCAGCAGAGTTTCGGCGAGGACAGGGTCATCGACACCCCGCTCAACGAGTCGGGCATCGTCGGGTCCGCGGTAGGAATGGCTCTGGCCGGGGCCAGGCCCGTGGCCGAGATCCAGTTCGACGGCTTTGTGTATCCGGCTTTCGACCAGATCGTCAGCCATCTGGGCAGATACCGCTTCCGCACCCGTGGCAATTCCGAGGTCCCGGTCGTGGTGCGCTTCCCCAACGGAGCCGGCATCGGCGCCCACGAGCACCATTGCGACTCTCCTGAGGCGTATTTCGTCCACGCACCCGGGCTCGTGGTCGTCTGCCCGTCCACCCCGATCGATGCCAAGGGCCTGCTTGCTGCTGCTCTCATCGGTCACGATCCGGTGATCTTCCTCGAGCCCAAAGTGCTGTATCGGTCCGGTCGCGAGGACGTTCCGGTCGAGCACTACACCCTTCCGATTGGCCGCGCCCGTGTCAGGAGGAAAGGCGCCGATCTCACCCTGGTGACATATGGGGGGATGGTTCCGGTTGCCCTCCAAGCCGCGAGCAAGGTCGAATCGTCGGTCGAGGTCATCGATCTCCGGACCCTTTTTCCTTGGGACCGGGAGACGGTGCTCGACTCGGTGAAGAAGACGGGCCGGCTTCTCCTCGTGCAGGAGCCACAGGGGTCGGCGGGTGTGGCCGCCGAGGTCGCAGCCGTGGTCGCCGAAACGGCGCTGTACGATCTCCAGGGCCCAATCGTGCGTGTAACCGGCTTCGATGTGCCCTGGCCCCAGTTCGCCATCGAGTCCCATGCCTTGATCGATGTGGACCGGGTGGTGTCGGGGATAGACGAGGCGATGGCCGGGTGACCGCCTCCGAAGTGGTCGCCGTCTTCGGGTCGTCTCAGACCGAACCGGGGTCCCTCGAGTGGGAGGAAGCTCGTCGAGCGGGCAGGCGTCTCGGCGAAGCTGGATACGCCGTGATAACCGGCGGCTACGGCGGGACGATGGAAGCAGTGTCGAGTGGGGCGGCCGACGCCGGAGGGCTGGTGATCGGTGTCACCGCGCCTGTTCTCTTTCCTGACCGCTCGGCGGCCAACCCGTTCGTGCACGAGTTGATCGAGGCGTCGAGCCTGGCCAATCGGATCGACATCATGATGCAGCGATCCAGGGCCACCTTGGCGTTGCCCGGGTCCATCGGCACCGCCGCCGAGCTCCTGATCTCCTGGAACACGAACCACATCCTGCGCCGAACGGGTGCCGAGCCGAGGATCAGTGGGGCCGTCGGGCACGGGTGGAAGGCGCTGGCCCGGGCCTTGGTCGACATGAATGGCGCCTTGGAGGACGATGTGGTCTGGGCCGACACTGTCGATGAGGGTGTCGAGCTGATCCTGGCCCGACTGACTGACTAGTCAGAACGAGCCTGCCTGGGGACGCGTCTTGACTCTCTCTCGTCATGCATGAGTCTGATGCCGCCCATGACGCATCTCCGCCCCGACGACGTGTCGTCTGTACACCGCAAGTCCT
>JALDXP010000139.1:0-7285 GCA_032154885.1 Actinomycetota bacterium | reverse complement strand
CGGACGTCGATCGACTCCACGCCGAGCATCAGAACGTGCCGATCTCGCCGAACTGAAGCCGGTCGATCCAGAGAACGATGACCGCCGTCATCCCCGCCAGGATGACGGCGAGTGCCAGCGCCATCGCGAATGATGCAGAGCCGGGCCGTGAGAGAAGCCGCACGATCATCACCGGCATGGTGGCCGTGTTGGGACGGGCGATGAAGGATGTCGCCCCGAACTCGCCGAGTGAGATCACGAAGGCGAATGCGGCCCCGACCAGGGCGGCCCGGGTCACGATAGGAAGGTCGATCTCCCTCCAGACCCGGCCCGGGGATGCGCCCAGCACCCGGGCCGCCTCCCGGGTCTCTGCCGGGATCGAGCGGAGAGTGGGCACGGTGCTGCGCACGACGAAGGGGATGGCAACGAGGGCATGGGCGATCGGGATCAGCCAGAACGATGCCCGGAGGTCGACCGGCTCGCCCAGGGCCACGATGAACCCGAATCCGATTGTGACCGCCGACGTCCCCAGCGGAAGCATGAGAGTGAGGTCGAACCAGCGTGACATGGTGCCCTTCCCGCCCATGATCACAGACGATGCCATCACCCCGATGACGACTGCTATCACCGAGGCGATGACGGCGAAACGCAGGCTGTTTCCGATCGACGCGATCGGTGTGCCAACCACCGGATCGTCCCGGAAGAGGCCGGCGTAGGCAACGCCTCGCAGCGACCGGGCCACCAACACGATGACGGGGATGGCCAGGGCAATAAGCGTGCCGATGACCGAGGCGCCGACGAGGAATCGCGCCCGGCCTCCTGGCTTGGGCCGATCCGCCTCGGCACGGAGTGCCCAGGTCGACGTGTGACGCTCCTGATAGCGGGAGTAGGCATAGAGAGTCACTGTCACCCCAACCAGCTGCACGACGGCCAGAGCGGCCGCCAGGGGCAAGTCGAACAAGGTGACCGCCTGTCGATAGATCTCCACCTCGAGGGTGGCGTATCGGAAGCCGCCAAGGATCAAAACCACACCGAACGACGTGAAGGTGAACAAGAACACGATGGCGGAGGCGGCGGCGATCGCAGGTCGTAAGAGTGGGAGCGTGATGGTCCGGAACACCTTCCACTCGCTGGCTCCCAACACGCGTCCGGCGTCGTGCAGATCGGGATCGAGTCGTGACCACAAGGCTCCGACGGTCCTCACGACCACTGCGACGTTGAAGAAGATATGGGCGACGAGGATGGCTCCGACGGAATCCCTCCACCCCAGCGCGACGAATGCCGCACCCACGACAACGGTGGGCAGCACGAACGGCACTGTCACCAGTGCCGTGGCCAACTTGCGCCCGCGGAACTCGAATTGAGAGACGGCCCACGTCATCGGCGCCGCCACCAGCACGGTCAGCACTGTTGACACGACGGCCTGCCAGAGGGTGAACCATCCGATATGAAACAGCCGGGCTTCCACCCCGTCGAAGCCGATGTTGAGCTCCGAGAGACCCAGCGTGAGGATCCTGATGAGCGGATAGAGGAAGAAATATCCGATGAACAAGGCCGGGATGGCTGCGACCAGCAGCTGGCCCCAGCGAATCGGCCTCATCAACCCTCCATCACGCCGACCCACTCGTCGATCCACCGGTCGCGGTTCTCGGCGATGGCCGTCGGGTCGAGCCTGGCCGGGTCGGTTGGGATGGTGGTGTGCTCGACGAACTCAGGAGGTAGCTGAGCCCCTTCGTTGACCGGGAACACAAACCAGGTGAGGGGCACGGTTTCCTGGAATGCGACCGACAGCATGTAGTCGATCAGCTCTCCGGCCGCCTGGGGGTAGTCCGTCCCGGCCAGCACACCGGCGTATTCCACCTGTCGATAGCACCCGGCTTCGACGACACCCGTTGGGGCCTCGTCGATGGGCTCACTCGCGAATGCGACCTCGGCTGGCGGTGACGAGGCGTAGGAAACGACCATCGGGCTGTCTCCACCGTACGGCGTGAAGTCGCTGTAGTAGGCGGTGTCCCAGTCTGGGACGACCCCGACACCGCCAGCCTTGAGATCGGACCAGAACTCCAGCCAGCCTTCTTCCCCGTACTCGTCGATGGTGGCGAGGAGAAAGGCCAAACCCGGTGAAGAGGTGGCGGGGTGCTCGACAGTCAGCACGCCGGCTAATGCGGGGTCACGAAGTTGGTCGAGCTCAGTGGGAACGGTGGTATCCGCTTCGGCGAACCAAGACTTGTCGTAGTTGATGCAAACGTCGCCGTAGTCGATCGGGGTCACAAACTCGCTGTCGGGGACGAATTGGTCGTCTACCTCCTCGAGCAGCCCACTCCGGTACTCCGCGAAGATCTCCTCGTCGATCGCCCTGGACAGGAACGTGTCGTCGACGCCGAACATGACGTCGGCGAGTGGGTTGTCCTTGGACAGGGCAGCCTGGTTCACCATCGACCCGGCATCACCGGCGGCGATCATCTCGACCCCGATCCCGGTCCTCTCGGTGAAACCGGCAAAGGTCTCCTCGTTCACCGACCCGGCGAACGAGTCATGCGCCATGAGGCGGAGGGTGTCCGGCGTCTCGGCTTCTCCGGCTCCGCACGCGGCAACGGCGACAAGCATCGCCACGGTCAAGAACTTCCGCACTGTTCATCAACTCCTCGTTGTCGGGAGCGATGAGGCGGGTCCCTACGCCGGCATTATCCGGGTCAGGTTCATCGGTCGGGGTCTCCACAGACCCCCTCTCAGCCCGGTCTCACCGAGCTCCCGTTAAGGGTCATAGGTTAGATGTCTTCACGCCGAAGGCGTGAAGACGAGGACAGTGTTGTGCCCGCCAAAACCGAAGGAGTTGGTGATGGCGGGGGCAGGCTCCCATTCACGGGGCTCTCGCACGACATCGTCGAGCGGGATCTCGGGGTCCAGGTTGGTCAGGCCGATGTTCGCAGGCAGCTCGTGGCGTCGCATCGCCTCCACGACGACAGCCGCTTCGATGGCCCCCGACGCGCCCATGGCGTGGCCGGTGGTCCCCTTGATCGATGACACCGCCGGCTGTTCATCGAAGACGCGGCCGATCACGCCGCCCTCGGTACGGTCGTTCAAGCCGGTCCCGGTCCCGTGGGCGTTGACATAACTCACCTCTTCGGGGGTGATATCGGCGTCGATCAGGGCGAGCCGAATCGCCCGTTCCGCGCCCTCCCCATTGGGGTGGGGTGCGGTGATGTGGTGGGCATCGGCGGTCGAGGCGCCGCCTCTGAGCTCGGCCAGGATCGTCGCCCCGCGCTGGATGGCAGAGTCTTCGGTCTCCAGGACCAGGACCCCGGCACCTTCACCCATGACGAACCCGTCTCGGTCTACGTCGAATGGGCGGGCGATCCCGCTCGGTGAAAGTGCCCTGGCCGCCCTGAATCCCTCCTCGGCGGACGGGCGGGCCGCTGCCTCGGTGCCACCAACCACCGCTGCATCGGCATATCCCCATTGGATCTGACGGAGCCCGTCGAGGACGGCCTGTGTTCCGGCGGCGCATGCCACGGAAGGCGTGGACACCTGCCCACCGAATCCGTACTTGATCGATATCCCTGCGGCAGCAGCGTTGGTCATCATCATCGGGATGAGGAAGGGTGAGGCCCGTGGTTCGTCCTCATCGGCGACATGAACCAGTTCTTCGAGAGATCCGAGGCCGCCGATGCCCGTGGCCACCGACACCGTCACCCGGTTGGGGTCGACGTTGAGCGGGCCGGCCTGCTCCAGGGCCTCGTGGGCGGCGACGAGCGCGAATTGCGTGAATCGATCGAGACGGCGGTGCTCGCGCCTGGGAAGCCAGGGCTCAGGGTCCCAATTGGCTACCAGATGCGACCCCGGGGCCGATGGGGGGTGTTGCATGCCCTTCCACAGATCGTCCATACCGACACCGGGTGCTGCAACGACACCGATCCCGGTGACGACAACCTTCCGCATGCTCATCCACTCAATTCTGCCGGAAACATCACGCTGGGAAAACCGTACGTTGCAGCTTTCTCATTCCCCCAATCCACCGGTCGTAATCGTTGGCCTTGTTCTGAAAGAACTTTTCGACCTCGGCATGAGGCAGGATCAGGAAGCGCTCGGCGGCGATCCCGGCGACCACGGCGTCTGCCACCTCGTCGGGATCCAGAGCCAGGGGGTCAAGCAGGGTGTGGAATTCGTCGGCCGAGTCAAGAAGCGGTGTCTTGACCCCCATCGGGCACAGACAGCTGACTCTGACCCCCTGGTCTCCGTAGGTAATGGCGAGCCATTCGGCAAACGACACGGCGGCGTGTTTGGTGACCGAATACTGGGCAGCCTTCAGGTTGGTGAGGAGCCCGGCCGCCGAAGCCGTCGACAGAAAATAGCCCTCGCCACGTGCCAGCCATCCGGGGATGAGGCGGCGGGCGGCATGCACATGTGACATCAGATTGACACCCCACATGAATTCCCAGCGCTCCGGAGCGGTCTGCTCGTCGCCGGCGAAGCCGATTCCAGCGTTTGCGCAAAAGAGGTCGACCGGACCGAACCGATCCTCCGTCTCGTCGATGAGGCGGTCATTGGACTCCGGGTCGGCGACGTCAACCTGGACTGCGGTGGCGCCGATGTCGGATGCGACCGATGTCGCCGATGACAGATCGATATCAGCGACGATCAAGCCCCTGGGGCTCTCCTCGGCGAACCGTCGTGCCATCGCGGCGCCGATCCCGCTGCCCCCGCCGGTGACGACGACTACCCGATCAGTGATGTTCAAAAGGGTGCGCTCTCGAGCAAGGAGGCCCCGCCCTTCACGGCAGGAACGAGCCCGTTGGCCATCGGCAGCAGCTGCTCACCGTAGAAGCGCGCGGTGGTCACCTTGTCGGCCAGAAAGGACTCCTCGAATCCCGGTGGGTGGCCGAGGGCGGCGACCGCGGTGCGTGCCATGAGCCAGCCTCCGAGCACGATTCCGAACTGCCGCAGGTAGGGCGATGCTCCGGCCAGCGCCGACTGGATATCTCCGGCGACGAGCCGCTCGCCCAGCCAGGTAGAAGTCTCGGCGATGCCCTGTATGGCGATACCAAGCTCCTCACGGAACAGGACCAGTTCCTCATGCTCTTCCATGGAGGCGAGCTCATCGGTCATCGCGCCGATGACACCGGCGACTACGGCGCCATTTTCGAGCGGGATCTTGCGGAGCACGAGATCGATCGCCTGGATGCCATTTGTGCCCTCGTAGATGGGTGCGATCCTCGAGTCCCGCAGGAATTGTGCGGCTCCGGTCTCCTCGATATAGCCCATACCGCCGTGCACCTGAACTCCGAGCGAGGCTACGTCGACACCCACATCGGTGCACCAGGCCTTGACGATCGGGGTGAGAAGGGCCAGGCGATCGGAGGCGAGCTTTCGCCGTTCTTCGCTATCCGCATGACCGAGATGGTCACCTTCGCCCGCCGTGAGGTAGAGGAGGGAGCGCATCGCTTCGACGTAGGCCTTCATCGTGAGCAGCATGCGACGGACATCTGGGTGTTCGACGATTGGGACGCTCTCCTTGGACTCGGCGCCGATCGACCGACCCTGGAATCTCCCCCGTGCGTAGTCGAGGGCGTGCTGGAATGCCCGCTCGCCGATGGCGACCCCTTCCATTCCGACGCCTATCCGGGCCATGTTCATCATGGTGAACATGTTCCGCAGCCCGTCCTGCTCGTTACCAACGAGGTAGCCGACGGCGCCATTTCCCTCGTCGCCATAGGAGATCACACAGGTCGGTGAGGCGTGGATGCCCAGCTTGTGCTCGAGCGTGACCACTTTCAGATCGTTCCGCTCACCCGGCTGACCGTTCTCGTCGAGGATGAATTTGGGGACCAGGAACATCGAGATCCCTCGGGTCCCCGGGGCGGCGTCGGGTGTTCGGGCCAGGACCAAGTGGACGATGTTCTCGGTCAGGTCCTGGTCACCCCAGGTGATGAAGATCTTGGTCCCGAACAGGCGATACGAGCCATCGTCCTGTGGCATTGCCTTGGTCCGAACGGCGCCTAGGTCGGATCCCGCCTCGGGCTCGGTCAGGTTCATGGTGCCGGTCCACTCGCCGTCGACCAGCTTCTCGATGTAGGCGGCCTTCAACTCGTCGGACCCATGCCGTTGCAGGGCCTCGACCGCTCCGTGGGTGAGCATGGCTGCCAGGGAGAAGGCCATGTTGGCCGTCTTGAACATCTCCTCGATGACAACTCCCACCACGTAGGGCAAACCGCCACCGCCCCATTGCTGGGGCATGTGCGCCGCCGCCCACCCCGACTCGACGTACTTGCGATACGCCTCCTTGAAGCCCTCGGGAGTTTGCACGGCGCCCGTCTCGGTGAGGATCGAGCCCTCCTCATCGCCGGTCCGGTTGAGTGGCGCCATCACCTCGGTGAAGAACCGGCCCGCCTCCTCGAGAATGGCCTGCACCGTGTCTGGATCGGCGTCCTGATGGCCATCGAGCTTGGCAACGTCGTCCAACCCGGCGACATGGGTGAGCGTGAACATCATGTCGTCGATGCGCGGCTGGTACCCGGACATGCCAAAAGGGTACCGAGCACCTCTAGCTTTGACCCACCTCGAGCTGCGTGATGACGGTTCCGTGGAGGACCTCGTACCCCAGCCCCTCGTAGAGGCCGAAGGCGCCGGTGGGGTTCTCGGAGTCGACGCCGAGCATCGTATGGGTCAGCCCGGCTTGGAGGAAAGCATTGAACGAGTTCTCGAGCAGCGCCGACGCCACTCCCCGGCCACGCCACGCCCGCTTCACCCCAAGACTTCTCACCCAACCCTCGCGGCGGCCCGTCACCTGCTCGTCGTCGGGGAAGAATCCGTTGAGGGTGTAGCCGACCACTTCGCGACCCGCTGCTGCCTGAAAGGAGAGGTCGAGACGTATCGCATTGCGCTCGATGAGGTGCCGAAAGCTGTCCTCGTCCATGCGGGTCGAGCCCCAGTGGTCTCCGAATGCTTCGTTGAGCGCTTCGCGGGTCCCCTCGTCGAGTGATCGGTCCCAGGGGATGATTTCCACGCCATCTGGTGAGCGCGGCACAACCGGCGCCTCCAGCGGTCGGATCATCTCCTTTATGAACCGCACGGGCTCGAGGCCGAAGCGGCGGTAGAGGCGAAATTCGTCCTCAACCCAGTCGAACGCGTTGGTTCGGATGTACCAGGGCAACGTCGGGTCGCATGACGAGAGGGACTCCCGGGCACGCTCGATCTGCCATCCGATGAGATGCCGGCCGATGCCTTGCCCCCGGTAATCGGGGTCGACCGAACCGATCAGGAGGGCCCGCTCCTCACGGGCACCGCTTGGACGATGCCAGACGAGCCC
>JALDXP010000138.1:0-7394 GCA_032154885.1 Actinomycetota bacterium | reverse complement strand
CGGGTCCGCTTCCATGGCGATCCCGGGTAGCGCCCCATCGACGCCCGCTTCCCAGGCGCCGGCCGTGGACACGATCTCGCCATCCTCGTACTCGGCCGTGTCCTCCCCGAAATACCAGACGTTGCCCGCCTGATCCTGTGCATACCAGTCGTACGTGTCTTCCACCACCTCTCCATCGACCGTCACCGTGTC
This sequence comes from Actinomycetota bacterium, assembly GCA_032154885.1. Lineage (GTDB taxonomy): Bacteria > Actinomycetota > Acidimicrobiia > Spongiisociales > ZC4RG35 > JARDZU01. The sequence goes on along the minus strand of JALDXP010000138.1, from coordinate 7,202 downwards.
CCGGACGACCGTGGTTGCGACTCCCATGACCGTTCGCTTCTCATCGGTCACGACCACTTCGATTCGCTCGACGTCCTTCCCGCCGATCGACTCGTACACCCACTTGCCGCCCGGACGAAGCGGGAGTCGATCGTTGTCGATCTCCGACACAAAATCCGCAGGATCGATCGTGACCGAATAGTTCCCCCCGTCTCCCGGGTCGATCGGATCGGGCGTGGCTCCGGCACAGCCAGCGAGAAGCAACAGGGCAATGAGAGTCAACCGCACGATCTCACAATATATCAATACCCGATATAGTTCAAGTCGATATAGTGCCGGACATGGCGCTACCGACGTCTCATTTCCACATCCTTCTTGCCCTCGCCGAAGAGGACCGCCACGGCTATTCGATCATGAAGGAAACCGAGGAGCTGACGCAAGGAGACGTCCGTCTCGGGCCGGGAGCCCTCTACGTCGCTCTCGGGAAGCTCGCCGACCAGGGCCTCATCGAGGAGAGCGAGGAACGACCCGCGCCCGACCTCGATGACGCCCGTCGCCGCTATTACCGGATAACCGATGACGGCAGGGCAGCGTTGGGCGGCGAGTTGCAGCGGCTACATCGGGTCATGGAGCACGCCAGACGGGCTGACCTCGGATGGAGCCCGACATGAGACCCGAATCAATCCGCCGCCACCAGGCGATGTATCGGCGGCTGGTTGCCGTCACGCCAGAGGCGCATCGCTCGAGACACGGAGATGAGCAGGTTGTCTTGTTCGGCGATCTCCTCAGCAGGGGCGAAAACCCCTTCCGATTGTGGATGCGCGCCTTCCCCGACCTCATCGCGGTCATCAAGCAGACCGGTGTCCGATTGCCTGGCCGCACCGCCCGCATCGCCCTCGGCATCGCCTCCCTTGGTCCCATCGGCCTTGGAATGTTCCTTGCGTTGATCTCCATCGATGAGTACGGCGACGTGCCGATCCTCTTCCCGATCACGGCGATGGCGCTGATGTTGCAGGGTGTATTCACGTTGCTCTGGCTGAGTCATGCGCTAGACCACTGGGAGAAGAACGCGAGGACTGTCTTCGTTGCCGGCGAGGCGGCTGCACTCATCGTCGGATCGATAGTCGCGTTGGGGTCGAGCGTCCTCCCCGGCACCATGATCGCGGGTGTTGTGATCGCTGCTCAGGCCGGTCTCGGATTGGTCGTCGCCCGGCGGTGACAAGGAGTCCGCCTCCCTCTCCCTAGATTTCCGTCGAGATGGACGCGTTCATGACCGGCGTGGCGGCCGGATACGGAATCGCCATCCCGGTCGGGGCCATCGCCATCCTCATCATGGACGTCGGGATCAGACGCGGGTTTGCCCCTGCCCTGTCCGCTGGAGCCGGGGCGGCCACGGCGGACCTCCTGTATGCGTCGCTCGCTGTCGTCGGAGGCGCGACCCTCGCCTCGACGGTGGAAGCGATCGGAGACCCGCTGCGGGTCGTCAGCGGCCTCGTACTCCTCGTCATCGCCGTTATCGGCCTGGTACGAACCCAGCAGCCGGTCGATACCGGAACCGTTGAGACCCGCGCCGGCGACCTTGCCCGAACCTATGGGCGCTTCGTTGGTCTCACGATCATCAATCCGACCACCATCGTCTACTTCGCCGCGGTGGTGATCGGCCTCGGCGTGGCGGAGGACATGACAACGGGCGAGGGCGCTCAATTCGTCCTGGGTGCGTTCCTGGCAAGTCTCTCCTGGCAGACGCTGATCGCCTCGGTCGGGGCATTCGCCGGACACCGACTGTCGGAACGTGCTCGCCGGGTCGTGACGATCGTCGGAAATCTGGTCATTCTCACCTTCGCCGTCGTGATCCTGCTCGGTTGAGACGGTTCTAGATTTCGCCGTGTGCGAGCCATCTCCGACCAAGAGCGGCGGGCACGTCTAGCGGTCAGGCACCGACTGGTCGACCACGCCGCCGACGTCGTCGAGGCGGCCGAGGCAATGACCGGCCTTCATTCCTCTGACCCCGCGTCGGTCTATCTGTCGGCCCGGGCCCGGGTCACCGGGTTCAAGCAAGACGACCTGGAGTACGCCCTCTACGAGGCAAAGACCCTGGTCCGGCTTCTGGCGATGAGACGGACCCTTTTCGTGGTCCCGACGACGATGGCTCCGCTGCTGCAACACTCCTCGACCGTTGCTCTCGGAGGCCCTGAACGAAAACGGCTCGCCGGATGGGTGGAGAGCTATGGCATCGCTGATGATGGCCCGACGTGGGTGGCCGTCGTATCCCAAAAGACGCTGAGCGCACTGCGAGAGCGAGGGGAGGCGGTGGCGACCGAACTGACCAAGGACGTGCCCGAGCTCGGGGAGAAGATCACCTTCTACAAGAAGGACGGCTCCGTTCTGACCACCGTCGGGATGTCAACCCGGATCCTCTTTCTCCTCGCCGCCGAAGGGAAGGTGATTCGGGGTCGCCCCAAGGGGACCTGGGTGAGCAGCATGTACCGGTGGGCGCCAATCGACGACTGGTTGGGTGGGCCGATGCGGGAGATGTCGAAGCCTGAGGCCCAGGCCGAGATGCTCGAGAGGTGGCTGGGCACCTTTGGACCAGGGACCGAAATCGACATGAAATGGTGGACCGGGTGGCCGGTCACCCAGGTGAGGGCAGCGCTCGCCACGATTGGCGCGGTCGAGGTCCAGCTGGAGCAAGGCACCGGCTATGTGCTGCCGGACGATCAGGACCCCGTTGAGGCCGACGGGCCCTGGGTGGCTCTGCTCCCGGCACTGGACCCAACGACGATGGGATGGAAGGAGCGCGACTGGTATCTGGGCTCTTACGCCCCGCGGCTGTTCGACCGCAACGGGAATGCCGGGCAAACGATTTGGGTGGATGGGAAGATCGTCGGTGCCTGGGGGCAACGTGTGTCCGGTGAGGTGGTGTGGGAGTTGCTCGAGGACATCGGCCGCGAGAGCCTCGCCGAGGTCGAGCGTCAGGCGGAGGAACTGGGGACCTGGCTCAGTGACAAGAGAGTCATCGCCCGCTTCGCGTCCCCACTGGACCGCGAGCTCTCGGCTCGCTGACTTCGCCTGCCGCACTGCCTAGGGTGATAGGTCATGAGAGGCCGGCTGTCGACACGAGCCGCTGGTGCCCTCATTGTGCTCGGCGTCATCGGAGGGTGCGGGGGCAATGGCGCGTCCACCGACACGAGTGCTGCTCCCGTAGCCCCATCGTCCGCGGCCGCCGACCAGAACATCACCGAGACCGACACCTCGGTCGTCATAACCATCACCGGTCTCTCCTTTCCCGCCGAGGCGACGGTCCCTGCCGGCAAATCGGTGACCTGGGTCAACGAGTCGAGCGCGCCCCACGAGGTCCAGATGGAGACCTTCGATGGTGCCCCTGCAGACGAGGAGCCGGTGCGGCTGGGCACCGACCAGGAAGGGGGGCTCACTCTCGAGCCAGGCACCTGGACGTATTTCTGCACCATCCACCCTTCGATGACCGGCACACTTGTGATAGAAGGTTGAGTCCCCTGCGGAACCGCATTCGTGACGATCTGAATGAGGCGATGAGGGACCGTGACATGGCGAGGGTCAAAGTCCTCCGCACCACGATGTCGGCCATCCAGAACGCCGAGGCGGTCGAAGGTGTCGCCTCCGTCGAGGGTGTCGTTGGCTACAGCGACGTTCAGCGCAGGTCGTTGAGCGATGATGACGTCATCGAGATCATCCTTCGCGAGATCGATGAGTTCGAGGGATCCGTTGCGGAATACCAGGAGATCGGTCAGATGGAGAGGGCGGAGGGATTGCGAAGGGACCTCGAGGTGCTCCGGAGCTACGTCACGTCTGAGTGACCGGGCGTCGCAACCGGCAACGGTTGCTTGAACCGGCCTTCCGGAAGCGGCGTTCCCGTCCGCACCAACGCCAGCTGCCACGACGGGGACGCACCGAGGGCCCAACGCAACCCGGCCACGACGCCCTTCCCCACCCTCACCGCCCCAGGAGTCTTGGTCAATCCGAGGACGTCCCGCAGACGACCGGGAAGGGTGGCGACCGCCGCCTCCATCAGGAACTTGTATCCGATCATCAGACCGGGCTCCAAGGGTGGGTCGGTTAGGAAGTCCACCGCATCATCCATCTCGGGTGAGGGCGCCACACCCGGATGCAGCTCGATCCATCGGGACAGGTCGGCGGCAGTTGTCGGCATCGGGTCGGCGCCGAGTAGGGCGCCTACCCGTGTTTGCTCCAGGACGAACCGGTCAGCATTCTCCGGGCTGAGCCGGTCGGCGCCGAAGGTCTGGTTGGCTACGAGGAATGAATCGGTGAGAGCGTTGTGGACCCAGGCCGAGAAACCCGGGTCGTCGGCGTCGTAGTCGATGCCACGGCTGGAGGTCCCCGAGACCACTCGATGGATGCGGCGCACCTGGGCCACCACCTGCTCGACCTCAGGCATGGCGCCAAAGGTGGTGGCCGTCACATAAGCGGAGGTACGTGACAGCCGGCCGAGCGGATCTTCCCGATATCGAGAGTGGTCGCCCACACCGGCTACGACCTCGGGATGGGCCGCCTGAATCAGCAGAGCACGGACCCCGCCCACGAAGGAGGCAGCATCACCGATTACGGTCCAAGACACCGATTCGGGACCGAATAGCCCCGGATCGCCGCCATAGAAGAGACTGCGGGCCAGCGGGTAAGGGGCGTGGCGGAAGGGCGCGGTCGCCGAGGAAACAACACGCGATCGCAGGTCCTCGAGGAAGCGCTCGATCGGACCGCGAACGCGGTCATCGCTGGACGTCGCCCCCATGCTTCGCAGCCAGATCGACGGTGGAGGTCTGCTCGACAGTGACGAAAGCCTCAGGGTTCGCCTCGTGAATGAGATGAGTCACGGACCACACCTCTTTCCTGGGGACGACGCAGAAAGTGACCCTCACCTCGCCGGACCGACCGTCACCATTGAGCACTGTCGCACCGTAACCCTGTTCCCGCAGCAACGGGGCAACCGGGTCGGTGTGGACAGGCGCCACCACCCGGATGAGCGATTGGCCCAGTGCGAGCCACTCCTCGACCATCGAGCCGGCATAGGTCCCGGCGGCGAAGCCGAGAGCGAACGCGATCATCCGTGCCGGGTCGTCGAGACCGGCCAGGACCCTCGAGATGGCGATGACCCAGACAAGGGCCTCGAAGAACCCGAGCAGAGCGGCGGGACCCCGCCGCCCTCGGCTGATCAGGACGATGCGCACCGTTGACATGCCCACGTCGAGAAGGCGCAGCGTGAATATCAGGAACAGATCGAGAGCGAGCTGCACGCCCGCCACGGTAGAACGCGCCTAGCGGACCGCCTGGGAGATCTCTCCCGGCTCGAGGACGATCACCTTGCCATTGGTCTCGTCGAGGACGACTCCGACTTGATCGCGGAGGATCTCGGCCTTGCGCTCCTCTTCGATCCGGTGCTCGGCCGCGGGGCTGAGCAAGACCTCGAGCTCAGCCATGGCGTTGTACAGGCCAACACCCATTCCCATGCTGCGTTGCTTTGGCTTGGAGCCGGGCACGACGAGGACGATACCGACGGACCGTGGCCTATCCGTTGAGCGTTGGCCGCCGCCGGTCGAGCCCGGAGATGATCGAATAGGCGATGACCAGCCCGAGCAACACGATCCAGGCCCACGAAGCCTCGATCACCTCAACTGCCAGGTTGAAGTCGGCCTGAAAATCGATCCCATTGAGTTCAGAAACCGAGCGAACGTCCCCATACAGGTCGCCCTGGAAATTTGCTTGGAGACCGCGGGCGGCAGCTCGGATCCCGCTCCCGCCCGGGGCGAAGGCCTGGACCGAACCATCGCCGCCCGTCGCCTCGTCATCTGAGCCACCCCCATCGGACCCACCACCGTCCTGGCCTGGCCCAACGGGGCCCCCGGCCACGATCGTGGTGGTCGTAGACGAGTCGGGTGTGGTGGAAGTCGTGCTCCCGCCTCCGCCTCCCGGGACGGTCGTCGTAGTCGATGTGCCGCTTCCGGGCTCGGTCGTGGTCGTCGGAGCCAGTGAGCCGGGGATCGTCGTGGACGTCGTGGCATCGGGCCTCGAAGTGGTGGTGGTGCTGGTGGTCGTCGTGGTGGTGGGCTGGGTAGTCGTCGTGGGAGCTGTCGTTGTGGTGGTTGGAGGGAGGGTGGTCGTGGTGGTGGTCGTCGACTCGACGAGCGTGCCGAGGATCTCAACGGTGTCGACGAACACCTCGCTGCTGAGGAGAAGACCTGAGAAGCGGAAGCGAACCCGGAAGTTCTGGGAGCTGAAGTCACTCACATCGATGCTGGCGTGCTCGTTGATGCCGGAGGACAGTTGATACTCGGCGACATCGACCCAGCCGCCGCCACCGTTGACCTGCACCTCCAGGGTGGAGGCGAGGAGCGACGACGTGCTCCTGACGTCAAAGCTGAGTGTGGCTTCCTCGAAAAGGCTGGTGTCGGCAGACCGCACCGCACCGATCGGTCCGAGCAGGGTGGTGAGGGCGCTCATGCGCATGCAGGTGCCCGAGCAGTTCCCCGATGACACCACCCGCACGTTGCCCTTCTTCTCGTCCCCATCGTCCCCTATCTCGCTCCAGGGCCCGGACCACGCCAACGATCCGTCGGAGCCGTGCCAGCTGATCGATGTGAACTTGTCCTTGTAGTGCTCGGTCTCATGGGCCGATGCGGTGACCGCCAGACCCATCAGAGCTATCGCCACCAGGGCTGCGGTCAGACGCCTCACGCCGACATGGCCCGAATCAGATGGGCCACGCTCGTGTCGTCGGACTTCGGAGCGTCGGCCGCGTCGGCGAGGAGGGGAAGCGACACGATGAAATAGCTCTTCTGGGCGAAGCGCTGGTAAACGAGTTTTCCGCCTAGCAACTCCATCAGGCGCGATGCCACCCCGAGACCCAGACCAAGGGTCCCCGTCATGAGGGTTGCTGCGCCGTTGTGGATGAAGGTGTCGAAGAGCCTCTCCAACTGGTCGTCGGGCACACCCTCGCCGTCGTCCCAGACTTCGATGTCGACCACGCCGTCTCCAGTCGACACTTCGACCCCGATATTGGGGCCGCCATGGCGGGCAGCGTTGGAGATGAGATTGATCAGGACGTGTCGCAGCCGTGCAGCGTCGGTGGACACGATGGCGTCCACACCGGCCTTCTTGATCTTCAAACCCGCCCGTTCGAAGGGAAGGATGGCCGAGTCGACGACGTCGGTGACATGCGTCGGGCTCATCTC
>JALDXP010000137.1:0-7452 GCA_032154885.1 Actinomycetota bacterium | reverse complement strand
TGTGCCGGGATCAGATTCGTCAGCTTGTACGCGCCCAACGGCCGCCAGGTGGGATCGCCGTTCTTCGAGGGAAAGTTGCGCTGGCTTTCCCGGGTCCATGACTGGGTAGCGGAGGAGCTGTCGCCCGACGAGCCGGTGGTGCTCGGCGGCGATCTCAACGTGACCCCGGCCGACGAGGATGTTTGGGATCCGGAGAAGGCGCACGGCGGGACCCACGTCTCTGCCGAGGAGCGTGAGGCCCTTGCTCGTCTTCGGGAGTGGGGCCTCGTGGACGCTTTTCGGCTCATACGTCCCGAAGCTGGTCGCTTCTCCTGGTGGGACTATCGGGCGGGGATGTTCCAACGCAATCAGGGAATGCGCATCGATTTGCTCTACGCCAGCCGGCCGGTGGCCGAGAGAGTGGTCTGGGCCGAGATCGATAGGGAAGCTCGCAAGGGAAAGCCCACCCCGTCCGACCATGCCCCGCTGGTCGTCGACCTCGACGAGCCGGGGAAGTCCTTCGATGCCGGTTGGGACGGTGCCATGGCGAGGATTGCTGCCCGGAACTAGCCGCGGGAAGCGTCGTCTTCATCCTGCCTTCACGGGAACTGAATAGTCTCGCATTCGAACTGTCATCGAGGGAGGGGAAGGTCATGAGAATGGGCGTACGGATTGCGATGTCCGCACTCATCCCCTTGACCTTGATGCTGTTGGCCGCGTGCGCGGGCGGTGCAGGGGACACAGGCGCCACCACCGGTTCCGACGCAGACGGGACCACGACGTCCGTCGTCGAACAGACCACCACCACCGTGGCGGAGACCACGACAACCGCCGCGGCGGAGACTACGACCACTGCGGGCGAGCAAGCGCCGGGCGTGGAGGACATCCCGCCGGAGTGCTTGGCCGAGATCGCAGCGATCCTCCAGGTCTTCGAACCGGCGGTGGAAGGCATCGACTGGGAGACGGCCACCATCATGGATCACATCCAGGTCATGACGTCATTGTCCGGGACCTCGATTGGGGACACTCCATCGTGCGAGGAGAACGTGGACCTCGACGTGAGCGAAGAAGAGGGCGTGGCGCTGTTTCTCGAGGTCGCAGAGCAGGAGGCTCCGGGGGCGGTCGGCTACTTCGCTGCGATCCTCGCTATGAATGAGACACTCGGCGAGAGACAGTCGACCGGAGACTGCCAGACCGACATCGCCACCTTCGAGGACGTTGTCGCCGGGGGAGTGGCCTTCGTCGACCTTCCACTCCCCGAGCAATGGCTCGTGTTGAACCTCATGGGCTCCATCGGATTCTGCAACCTGCAGACGCAGGGTGAGCTGATTTCTCGACCCGAGGTGGGGGAGTTCCTCGCCGGTTCGCCCTTCGGGTAGCTGACCCCATACGCTTTCTGCCTACAGTCGTCGGGCATGTCTCCAACCGATGCTCCCCAGCCCACGATCGACTGGCTGCTCGACTCGGACCCCTCGATTCGCTGGCAGGTGATGGCTGACCTCACCGCTGAGCCGGAGGACGTGGTCGCCGCCGAGCGAAGGAGAGTGGCCACCGAAGGATGGGGTGCCCGGCTTCTCGCCCTCCAGGGCTCGGACGGTAGGTGGGGCGGTGGCACGTATCAGCCAAAGTGGACCTCGACCACCAACACCCTGGCGCTGCTGCGAGACTTGGGGCTGGACCCGGCCAGTGAGGGTGCGAGCCATGCTCTGAGCCAGGTGCGGGAGAATGTCAAGTGGAACGACCATCCGGACGCACCGTGGGCCGAGAATCCATATTTCGTCGGGGAGGTAGAGCCATGTATCAACGCCAGAGTCATAGCGATCGGCTCTTATTTCGGCGAGGACGTCCAAGGTCTGGTTGACAGGCTCCTCGGCGAGCAGCTCCCAGACGGAGGTTGGAACTGCGAGGCAGAGAACGGCTCGACCCGCTCGTCGTTTCACACGACGATCAACGTCTTGGAAGGCTTTCTCGAGCACGAGCGCGCCACGGGTGCCGCCGACGTCACGGACGCTCGTCTACGCGGTCAGGAGTATCTCCTCGAGCGTCGCATGTTCCATCGACTCTCTAACGGGGAGGTGGTGGATCCGGCGTGGACCTACTTCTTCTTCCCGACCTGGTGGCATTACGACGTGTTGAGAGGCCTCGACTACATGCGCAGCGCCGGTGTCGAACCTGATGAGCGTTGCGCCGAGGCGGTCGATCTGATCGAGAAGAGGAGAGGCGAAGACGGACGTTGGGCCATGCAGTATTCGTACCCCGGAGAGGTTCATTTCGACATCGACGACGGGGAGGGTCAGCCCAGTCGCTGGATCACCCTTGGTGCGTTGCGCGTCCTCGAGTGGTCATCTGGGCATTCGACGGAGAAGTGACCACACTTCGGGCGATGGAGCCGATCTCACTCACCGTCGACGACGTCACCTACGCCCAGCTTGCCGGGACCATCGACCATTCCCTGCTCAAACCGACGCTCACCAGCGACGACATCAGGGCCGGGTGCAAGCTCGCCGCCGACTATCAGGTCGTTTCGGTTTGTGTTCGCCCCGCCGACGTAACCCTTGCTGCATCTGAGTTGACAGGCACTGGCGTCGCGGTCGGGACGGTCGTGTCCTTCCCTCACGGTGATTCGACCACTTCGATCAAAGTCGCCGAGGCCGAGAAGGCATTGGAAGACGGCGCCGTCGAGCTCGACATGGTTCTCAACATCGGCTGGCTGCTCTCCGGGCAGGATGAGGACGTCCAGGCTGACATCGCCGCAGTCGTCGATGTCTCGGGCGATGCCCTGGTGAAGGTGATCTTCGAAAATGCCTACCTCACGGACGAGCAGAAGGTCAGGGCTTGCCACCTGACTGAGGCGGCAGGGGCCGATTACGTGAAAACCTCCACCGGTTACGCGCCGACCGGGGCCACCATCGAAGATCTGCGTCTCATGCGGGCGAACACAGGCCCACGGATGAAGGTAAAGGCTGCTCACGGCGTGCGGACTCTCGATGCCCTGCTGGCTGTGATCGAGGCGGGGGCCGACCGATGTGGGGCCACTGCAACCGCGACGATCCTCGACGACTATCGAGACCGCACCGACCGCTGAAGGTCAAAGCCCGCTCGGACGCGCACGTGTCAGTCGGGGCTGGTGGGCTCGTCGATGTGGGCTCGCTGCAGAGTGCCGCTGAAGTCGAGGAAGACCGTCTTGATCTCGGTGAATTGCTCGATGGCCGCGGTTCCCGACTCCCGGTGGCCGTTGCCGGTGTCCTTGACGCCTCCGAACGGCAGGTGGATCTCCGAGCCGATCGTCGGAGCATTCAGGTAGACGAGTCCTGCCTCCAGTTCGCTGACCGCCCGCAACGCTCGTGCGGTGTCACGGGTATAGACCGCCGCCGACAGGCCGTATCGCGTCCCATTGGCGACCGATATCGCCTCTTCGTCCCCGTCTACCCGGATAACGGTGATCGTCGGGCCGAAGATCTCCTCTTGGGCGATCCGCATGTCAGGGGTGGCATGGTCGAAGAGCGTGGGCGCGTAGAAATACCCGCCGAGGCTTTCATCCATTTTCTCCCCACCCACGACGAGGTCCGCACCCTCCTCCACGCCGATGCCCGTGTAGGAATGGACGCGCTCGAGTTGCCTGGCGTTGATCAACGGGCCGACATTCGTTTCCGGGTCGAGGCCGTCACCCACCACCAGGGAGCTCATGCCATCCACCAGCCTCTCCACCACTTCGTCGGCAACGCGGTCGTCGACAACCAGGCGACTGCTGGCGGTGCATCTCTGCCCGGTCGTAGAGAAGCCTCCCCAGAGGGCTCCGGTCACGGCCTCACTGAGATCGGCGTCGTCGAGGACGACCAAGGCATTCTTCCCGCCCATCTCCAATGAGACGTGCTTGAGCTCGGCCCCGGCCTGAGCGGCGATCTGCTTGCCCACGGCCCGCGAGCCGGTGAACGAGATCATGTCGATATCGGGGTGCGTCGTGAGCGGCTGACCAGCCTCTGGCCCGAATCCCGTTATCAGGTTGGCGACCCCTGGGGGGACACCGGCCTCGTCGAGCACCTCGAACAGCCGCACCGCCGACAATGGAGTGTCCTCGGCCGGTTTCACCACGGCGGTATTGCCACAGACGAGGGCGGGGAACAGCTTCCAGGCCGGCATGAGCATGGGCAGATTCCACGGCGTGATGATGCCGACCACGCCCACGGGGCCACGGACGGTCATCGCCAGGCGGTTGGGAAGACCGGAGGGCACCGTGTCGCCGAACATCCGACGACCCTCACCTGACATGTACTCCCCGGACGTGATCGCCCCCTGGACGTCGTAGCCGGAGTCCACGAGCACCTTGCCCATCTCCCGGGTGATCGTCTCGGCGAGCTCGGGCTTGCGCTCGACCAGCATCCGGGTGGCTCGGGCAATGATCTCGCCCCGGAGCGGAGCCGGTGTGTGTCTCCATTCGGCCTGGGCGCGAGAGGCCGCCGACACGGCCGCATCGACGTCCTCCGGGCCGCTCCGCTGGAACTCCCCGATCACCTCATCTGGCCGGGCTGGGTTGGTGTCGTGGTACGTCTCACCGCTCGCAGAGGGCACCCACTTGCCGTCGATGTAGTTGAGGAAGGCGTCGGGCACGGTCAGTGGCTCCCTCTTACGACTGGCTGATCCCGGCCAGCTCGAGGACCAACCTCATGCGATGGGCAGCCAGGTCAGGGTCCGGGAGGAGCCCGGCCTGGTCGGCCAGGGTCAGCTGACGGGAGAGATGGAGGATCGACCGAGCGGATTCGAGACCGTTCACCATGCGGAAATGGTCCTGGTGACCGGACAGATAGGCCATGAAGACCACCCCCGTCTTGTAGTAGTACGTGGGGTGGGAGAAGACGTGTCGGCTCAGGGGAAGGGTCGGGGCGAGGATCTTGTCGAACTGCTCGACTTCCCCGGCGTCGAGAGCCTGGATCGCAGCCGAGGCGGCCGGGGCGATCAAGTCGAAAGCCCCGAGGAACGCATCGCTGTGCCGGTCATCGTCGCCTCTGATGGTGGTCGGATAGTCGAAGTCATCCCCGGTGTACATGCGGAGACCCTCAGGGAGACGTCGTCTGAGGTCGATCTCGCGGTCTCTGTCCAGGAGGGAGAGCTTGACTCCGTCGATCCTGGCCGCGTTCTCTTCGAGGACCGAGATGAAACAGTCCGAGGCCTCGTCGAGATCTCGTGATCCCCAATAGCCGGCCAGAGCCGGGTCGAACATGTCCCCAAGCCAGTGCACGATCGCCTTGCCCGTGACGTGCCCGAGGACCTCGGAGTAGACCTGGCGATAGTCATCGGGACCCGAGGCGGCTGCGGCGAGATGGCGGCTCGCCATCACCACCGGCTGTCCTCCGTTGCTCTCGATGAGATCGACCTGCTCGTGATATGCGTCGACGATGCGCTCTTTCGACGCCTTTCCCTCCGGCAACTGGTCTGTGTTGGCCCCGCAGGCGATGTCCCCACCCTCTGCTTTCGCTTCCTGCAAAGAGCGGACGATCAGCTCGCTGGTGTTGGGCCAGTCGAGACCCATCCCACGCTGGGCGGTGTCCATGGCATCGGCCACGGCCAGGCCCCAGGACCAGAGATGACGGCGAAAGGCCATGGTGGCGTCCCAATCGATGCTGGCACCCGACGCCGGGGTGTTCTCTGCCCGCGGATCAGCAACGACGTGCACGGCTGCGAAGGCGCGCCGACTTCGTAGTGGCCCGGCGGGACGTTCGAAGTGGGCAGGCTCGCCAAGGGAGTGAACGATCAGGGAACCATCTTCGAGCGGAATCGTCACCTTGGATGACATGGAGGTTCTCCTATGGAGGAAAGCGTTATCCGCGGATGCTACGCCCGACTGATAGCACCGACAAACAGGCGCTCAATAGCCGGGTACCCGCGCCCCGGGTGCCGTCGTGATGTCGATCGTCGACTCAGGGCGGAGAGCGACCGGCAAGCCGCCCGAGACATAGACCCGGGTCAGCCTGGCGCCAAGCTGCTGGATGACCTCCCAGGAGATGGTTCCCCGGACATCGGCTACGTCATCGGCGGTGATCTCGTCGCTGTTCGTGCTCCCGAGAAGGGTGAACTCCGATTCCGGCTCGACGCCATCGATCTCGGTGACGTCAACCGTGAGAGAGTCCGAAGACACCCGGCCCACCACCGGTGCACGCTGCTCGTTCACCAGAACTGATGTGCCCGGGGAGGACGACCTGGACCATCCGTCCGCATACCCGATGGGGAGGGTGGCGATGGTCGACGGCCGATCGGCGATCCAGGTCCCGGCGTAACCGACCGCGGTCCCCCGCGGCACTTCGGCGAGACGCACCGGATGGGCCTTGATGGAGAGAGCAGGCCCGACGGACGGTGGCAGGGGCCGCCCGGAGCCCGGATGCAAGCCGTAGAGAGCGAGACCGAGCCTCACCAGGCCATGTCCTTCCATGACGGCGGCGAGGAGCCCGGCCGACGCCAGGGCATGAACCGCGCCCGGGTCGATCCCGGCCTCAGCGATGAGGTTCACAACCGAATCCAGCAGAGCCAGCTGCCGGTCGGTCACCGGGGCGTTCTCGGGTGCACCGAGGTGGGTCCACACTCCGGCGAGCGTGGCCGACGGGGAGTTCGTGACAGATGTGGCCGCGGCAAGGGCGTCCTCGGGAGCCACGCCTCCTCGGGTCATCCCGGTCTCGATCTCCAGGTGCACCCCAAGGGTCGGGTCGTCGGTAGTCAGGCGACGGGCGATGTCCCGTGCCTCACTCGTGCTCCCAACGGTCACGTCGACGCCGAGGCGGGCCATTTTCGAGGCCATCCCCGGCGGCACCGGATAGAGGACGAAGATGCGACCCGGGTAGCCATCACGACGGAGACGGCCCGCTTCGGCGGCGTCGGCGACGCAAAGCCACTCGGCCCCGCCGGCGACGGCACACCGACCGGCCATCTCGAGCCCGTGGCCATAACCGTCGGCCTTCACCACCGCGCCCAATGCTGCGGGTTGCGCCAGCGATCGCAATGCCACGGCATTGGCAGTGAGCACGTCGATGTCCACCTCGACCCAAACCGAGCGCTCCAGAGCCGGTAGGCCTGCCTGTTCCAGCGCACGATCGATGGGGCGGGTCAACTCAGCGCTCGGTGTCCGACCCCGGGATCCAGGACTCGAGGGCGCCTCGCATGATGTCGGCTGTCGAACCGATGCCGGTCCACCGCTCGAACGCGACCTCGCCCTGACGCACCAGCATCTCCAGCCCGTTGCACACGGCGAGCCCTCGGGCCGCCGCGGCACGGACCAGCGGAGTCTCCGGTGGGACATATACCAGATCGAAGACGAGGGCTGTCTCGGGCAACGCGGCCACGTCGAAAGCCACGGTGTCGGTGGTCATCCCCATCGTGGTGGCGTTCACGGCGATGGCGGCTGAGCCGAGTGCTTGGGCCAACGCCCGGCGCTCGAACGGAGCCGTCTCGACCGTTCCATATTTGGATAGGTGTTCGGCGAGGTCC
>JALDXP010000136.1:0-7464 GCA_032154885.1 Actinomycetota bacterium | reverse complement strand
TTCGGGGACACGGGGTTCGCCTGGAGCGGGTGAAGGGAATCGAACCCTCGCTCCGAGCTTGGGAAGCTCGTGTTCTACCATTGAACTACACCCGCCGACAGCGCCAGATTACAACCATGCTCAGCGAGTCGCGACGGGCAGCACCTCGGCTACACGGCCCGGCTCGATCGGGTCGATGCCGTGGTCCTCGCGGCTGAACCGGCGCTTGAGCCCGTCGAACAACGAGTAGACCGCGGGGATCACGAACAGGGTCAGGAGCGTCGAGCTGAACAGCCCGCCGATCACCACGGTCGCCAGACTCGCCGACAGGAGGGCGCCGTCGCTCAGGCCAAGCGCCAGCGGGGTCAGAGCCAGGATGGTGACGATGGCCGTCATCAGGATCGGCCTCAGCCTGGTCTCTGCGCCCTGCTTGAGGGCCTCCATCGTGTTGAGTCCGTCCTCCCTCTTCAGCCTCTCGACGAACTCGAGCATGACGATGGCGTTCGTGACCACGATCCCGATCAGCATCAACAGCCCCAGCATCGAAGGCAGACCCAGCTCCCGGCCGGTGACTGCCAGCGCCGGGAACGCGCCGATTGCCGCCAGGGGGAGTGTCAGCAGGATGACGAACGGGGTGAGGAGGCTGCCGAAGGTGATCACCATCGACAGATAGACCAGCGCCACGGCGATCGCCATGGCCGTCAAGATGCCGGCGAAGCTCTCTTGCTGCTGCTCGGCTGCCCCGCCAAGACTGGCTTCGACGCCCGCCGGGAGCTCGAGGCCATCCAGCATGGTCTGGACTTCCATGTTCACTGCACCAAAGTTCGGGTCGGTGATGGCGGCTGACACCTCGGCCGATCGGTTGCCGTCGAAATGAGTGACTGCGATTGGGCTGGAGCCCTGGGAGACCTCGGCCACGTCACCGAGGGCAACGCCGGGGCCTAAGGGAAGGGCGGCCAGCGCCTCGGGCGTAGCGACTGCTGCCGGGTCGGTCGCCACGATCACACTGACCGTGGCGTCGTCGATGACGATATCCGTCGCGGGAATAGGAGTGAGGTACGCCCTGACCGCACCGGCCAGTGTCGCCGCGTTGAGCCCAGCGCTCGTTGCGGCCGCATTGTCGACCTCGATGACGATCTCGGGTCTCTCCCCGAGGAGGTTGGACTCGATACCTTCGATCCCGTCGATATCGGCAAGGGCCTCCTGTACTGCGGCCGAGCCTGCCTCGACATCCTCGAAGTCAGACCCCGTGACGTTGACGTTCAGGTTCGAGCCCCCGAAATCGGACATATCGCCGACTTCTGCCACGGTGCCGGACAGACCGGCAGCCGGCACCAGCGTCTCGATCTCTGTGGTCAGGGCATCGATGTCGGCTTCCTCGGCGAGGTCGATGACGATCGAGGCACTGTTTGCCCCGCCACCTCCACCGCCGATGAGGGCGGCCAATGGATTGTCGGTGGAGGTGCCGACGACGGTGGCGACTCGCTCGACACCTTCGAGCTCGAGGATCTCGGCCTCGACCACGGCTACTTGCTCCGACATCGACTCCAGGCTGGTACCGGGCGCCCCCGTCAGGCTCACCGACAGTGAAGTGGCCTCCTCGGAGGGGAACAAGGTCACTGGCACGGTGGCCAGTGTGGCCATCGAGGCGATCAGCAAGACGAAGGCGACGATCACGACCGTCCACCGATGATCGAGGGCCCAGGCAAGGGGCTTGCGGTACACCCGGCGGAGCGTGGTGTCGTCAGCGCCCAGTTCCTCCTCTGCCTCACCTTCCTTGCGATGTGACCGCTTCAGGAGGGTTATGGCGAGAACCGGGACGACCGTCACGGCGACGATCAGGCTGGCGAGCAGGGCGAAAGTCACGGTGAGGGCGAATCCGACGAACACCTGGCCCACCAGGCCGCCGATGAAGGCGAGCGGAAGGAAGACGGCGACAGTGGTGATGGTGCTGGCGGTGATGGCTGGGACCATCTGGGTCGTGCCCTTCAGGACCGCCTCGCTTCTCTCATAGCCCTCGTCGAGGAGCCGGTGGATGTTCTCGAGCACCACGATGGCGTCGTCGATGACCCGTCCGATCGCCACCGACAACGCGCCCAGCGTGAGGATGTTGAGGGTGATCCCCTCCAGGTTCATCAGGATGAAGGCGACGAGCAGCGACAGGGGAATCGAGATGCCGGAGACGAGAGTGCCCCGGAAACTGCGGAGGAAGACCAGGATCATGAGGACGGCGAGGATCCCGCCGATCACCGCGTCACGGGTCATCTCACTGACCGAGTTCTGGATCTCAGGTGCCTGGTTGATCACCGGCGTGACTGTGATCCCGGCGGGCACGGTCACCGTCTCGATGGCCTCGGACACGGCGTCCACCGTGTCGACCGTGTTCTCGCCCTGGCCCTTGATGATCTCGACCGACATCGCCGGTTGGCCGTCGAGGCGGCTCACGGTCGAGCCGCTCCCGTTCTCGACCAGGCTCACCTCGGCGATCTGGGAAAGGGGGACCGGTGGCGTGCCGGGCACCATTCCGGGCACCAGCAGGCTCTCGATACCTTCGACTCCGTCTAGCTCGGCGACGACCCGCGCCGGGAGTTGGAAGCCACTCGCGCTGACGCTTCCGACCGGAACGGACACCTGGGCCGAGCCGAGGGCGGTCATGACACCCGACGTGGCGACACCGGCCTGGGACATCGCCTCTGGGTCGAGGGTCACTGCGACTGCCTCGTTGCTCCCACCGGCGACGCGGATCTCGGCAACCTCGCTGACGCGTTCGATTGCAGGGGCCAACGAGGTGGTCACGAAGTCCTCGAGCGCAGCCGGATCATCTCCCGAGACGGCGACCGAATACACCGGGAAGGCGTCGAGTGAGATCCGCTGAACCTGGGTTTCCGCTCCGACAGGGAGATTCAGGCCGGCGACGGCCTCCCGGATCTCGGTGTGGACCTCGTCCATGTCGGTCCCGAACTCATAGGAGGCCGACACGATGGCCACGCCCTCCAGATTGGTCGATTGGACATGCTCCAGATTGCTTGTGGAGAGGAAAGCGCCCTCGATGGGGACTGCCAGGTCCTCGGCAACCTCATTCGGGCCGGCCCCGGGCATGGTGGCGGTGACGACCAAGTTGGGGATCTCCAGCGAGGGGAACAGCTCCCGGTTGAGCTGGCCGACCGAGTAGATGCCGGCTGCGATCAGCATCGCCACCACCAGCAGGGTGACAGTGCGATAGCGCAAGGAGATTCGGGCGAGGCGAGTCAATGTTTCCTCCGATTGGGGACGTGTGAAATCCTCAATTTAGACTGAAACTGTCATTTGTCAATCCCTGACAATTGACAGTGGGTGTCAAACGACTATCTTGAGGCCTGTGACCACGCCAACGGCGCTCGAGCCCGGTCTTCGGGAGCGCAAGAAACGCCAGACGCGGGACCGACTCGTGGAGGCGGCCTTCGCCCTTTTCGCCGAACGCGGCTTCGACCATGTATCCGCTGCTGAGATCGCCGCTCGAGCAGATGTTTCCGAGCGAACGTTCTTCCGGTATTTTCCGACCAAAGAGGACGTGATCTTCCCCGACACCGAGGAGATGCGCGGGCGTGTCGACGAGCTCGTAGCCAACCTGCCTACCGATCTGTCCGTGATCGAGGGCTTGCGCCGGGCGTTGCAAACCATCTCCCACGAGTTCGAGGATTCGAAGGAACTCCAGCTCGCTAGGGCCCGACTGGTCGAGGCGACCCCGTCGCTGCAGACACTCGTCCTCCAACACGAGGAGAAGTGGGTGGAGTCGTTCGCCGACGCCATTGCCGCCCGACTCGGGTTGGACCCGGACGAGGATCTTCGGCCGGAGCTCACCGCGGCTGTGGTCGTGGCTGCCTTTCGGGCCGTGATGAATCGATGGATCAGGTCAGGAGGGGAGGCCGACATCGATCAGATGCTCGACCAGGCCCTCGTCTTTCTCGGATCAGGTCTCGGCTCGTCTGACCTGGACTGAACTGCCTCAGTGTCCCGCTCCCGGTCCAGGGCCATGGGGGCTGGGGACGTGGTCGGCTCTCCAAATGTCCGGTTCCAGGTAGATCCGTCCCGCCAGCGGGACAGCGCCACGGATCGATGCCTCGGTGGTGTCGATAGCCGAGGCGATCTCGGCGGCGGTGAGGTTAGGAGTGAACTCCAGCTTGCCGGCTATCAAGAGCTCTTCGGGCCCGATGTGCTGCGTCTTCAGGTCGATGATCCGGACCACGTCGGGATTCGCCTCGACTGCGCGTCTGATCGCATCGATATCGGTGTCGAGGGCTGCCTCGCCCATCAGCAATGATTTCATCTCGACGGTCAGGAAGCCGGCGATGACCAGTAGGAGAGTCCCGATGCAGAGGGTCCCGACCGCGTCCCAGACTTCGTTCCCGGTGATCGCCGCCAGACCGACCCCAATCATCGCCAGGAAGAGCCCGATGAGTGCTCCTGCATCCTCGAGCAGTACCACCGGCAGCTCCGGGGCACGGGAGGTGCGGAGATAATTCCACCAGCCACGTTGGCCCTTGACCTTCTTCGACTCGACGATGGCGGTGCGAAAGCTCCACGATTCCAGAGCTATCGCCACAATGAGTACGCCGATCGCCCAGCCGATCGAGGTCAACTCGTGGGGATGGAGCAGCTTGCTCACCCCCTCGTAGATGGAAAAGAGGCCACCGAGGGTGAACAGGACCATCGCCACCACGAAGGACCAGAAGTAGCGCTCCCGCCCATATCCGAACTGGTAGCGGTTGTCGGCGACCCGCCGCGCCCTCTTGCCACCGAGTAAGAGCAGACCCTGGTTGGCGGTGTCGGCCACGGAGTGGATCGACTCGGCCAACATCGAAGCGGATCCGGTGACCACATAGGCCACGAACTTGGCCACCGCGATCCCCGCGTTGGCCAGCATCGCGGCGATGATCGCCCTTGTTCCACCGCCGGTAGCCATGACGCGGGATGCTAGGTGAGCAGTGAGACGGTTCCCCAGGTCGTCATCAAGACTCCAACCACCACCAGAAAGGCAACGCGACCGGCCCGATACTCGGGGTTCTCCACCCCCGCCGGGGTCTTTCCCTGGCGATGGCGCCACCAGGCGAGCCCGTTGCCGACGAGAAGGGCGAGGCCGAGACCAACTATCAGCTCGGGGAGCAGGTTCTCGAAGTCGAAGATGTCGCCCACTCCGGTCACGCTAACCCTGAATAGTCTGCGTGGGTGAGCCAGGATCTTCACTCCGCCACCGCTTCGGCGCCTGCCACCTCGGCCAATCTCGGACCTGGATTCGATTGCATGGCCTTGGCACTGGAGATCCGCTGTGCGGTGAAGGCCAGCAGGGCCGATGCCTGGAGCGTCGATCACATCGGCAGATACCAGCCCGGGCCGGAAGAGGGTGACAGGGTGATCAGTGCCGCCCGTGGAGTCGCCGGCGACGGCTTCCCACTCGCACTCCAGGTCGATGCCGAGATCCCCATAGGTAAGGGCCTCGGCTCCTCGGCAGCAGCGTCCGTCGCCGGCATCGCTGCGGCCCTTCGCCTCACCGGGGAGAAACCGAGTCACGATCGTGTGTATCGACTGGCTGTCGAATTGGAGGGACACTCGGACAATGTCGCCGCGGCCGTGTATGGGGGTCTTGCCCTGGTTCCAGCAGAGGGCATGCCGCTGCGACTCCCGATCCATCCCGGGCTTCAGGTGGTCCTCGCAGTGCCCGAGCGGCATCTGCCTACCGAACAGGCGCGGCGCGTCATCGATCATGCTCATCCTCACGACCGAGTGCTGCGCAGCCTGTCACGGGTCTCTGCCCTCACCGCGGGGCTCATCACCGGCGACCCAGAGTTGCTTGGGGCGGCGCACGGGGACGAGATCCACGAGCAACCCAGGGACGACATCTCGCCCGAGGTGGCGGGTCTGATCGAGATCGGAAAGCGGGCCGGCGCCCTTCATGCAGCGCGGTCAGGGGCCGGGCCGTCGGTCATTGCCTTCTGCACGAGCGACTTGAGGGACAAGGTGGCCGCCGCGTTCACCGAGGCTGGTGTCGAAGCACTCACACCGCAGCTGGCCACCACCGGTCTGGTCTAGAGAGCGAACGACCACCAGGAAGTGAGGCGGAAAGCAGACGAACCAGGTGCGGGGTGGTGGCACCGCACCTGGTTCTCAGGGAGGATCCCGGTCGGGGGGAGCCGAGCGGGTCCGGCACTTGGCCTTGCTGCTGATCGATGTTTCGTCAAGGGAACGAACGACCTGCATGGGTCCGCGGACCTATGAACGGTGACAGAATCCGCCCAGTGCCGGACATTGGTTGGTGGTGAGCTCCGAAGGCGAGCGGCGAGACCGCTTCGAATTGCTCGTCGCCGATGTGTACGACCCGTTGCTGCGCTACATACGTCGTCGCGTCACGGCTGACGAAGCGGGCGATGTCCTTTCCGATGTCCTGCTCACCTTGTGGCGTCGTCTCGAGGATGTGCCCGAGGGCGCCGTCCTGCCTTGGTCGTACGGCGTCGCAAGGCGGACGGTCTCGAATCACCGCCGCGCCGCTTCGCGGCACCTCAAACTGGTGGAGCGACTCGAGGCGGAGCCGTCCCCGGCTGTGAAAGACGATCCGGGAGGGCAACTGGAAGATCCCGAGCTGGCCGAGGCATTGGCAGGCTTGCCTGCCGCCGACCGGGAGATTCTCCGCCTCTGGGCATGGGAGCAACTCGAGCCTCGGGAAATAGCACTGTCTCTGGGCAGCACCGCCAACGCGGTGAGTCTTCGGCTCAGCCGTGCCCGGAAGAAGTTGGCCGATGCGATGGCGCGACAGGATCCCTCCACTCTCGGACACATAAGGGATGAAACCGCCGAGGAGAATCGACGATGACAGACCAGCTACGTGAACGGCTAGCCCGTCTCGATCCGATGCACCCAGGCGTGGACACAGAACCACCGTCCAGAGAGCTCTTGGAGGGCATCATGAGCACACCAGTCATAGAACAACCCGAGACCGGGCCGGAACAGAAGTCCAACCGCTGGCTAGTCGGAATCGCTGCCGCCGCCGCGCTCGTCCTGGCCGTCGGGGGCGTGATCGCCCTCACCGGCGGGGGCACCGATCCGGTGGCTTCCGAGCCCCCGCTGGAGCTGACCGCGGGAGGCGAAGACCTCACGGCGATGTGCATCGTCTTCAGCGTCGAGGAGCTGGCCAAGGCACCACTCGCCTTCGAAGGGACCGTGACCACGGTGGAGGGTGACGCCGTCACTCTCGAAGTCGATCATTGGTTCAAGGGTGGCGAAGCCGGCCAGGTGATCCTCAATGCTCCGCAGGGGATGGAGGCGCTGATCGCCGGAATCCCGTTCGAGGTCGGCGGGCAGTACTTGATCACCGCGTATGACGGCAACGTCAACTACTGCGGGTTCAGCGGCCCGTCAACGCCCGAACTCAGATCCGCTTACGAGCAGGCCTTCGGAGTCTGAACACCTGCTCGAGGCGAAGGGGAGAGGCCGGTGAGGGCCTCTCCCCTTGCG